>JANMMD010000193.1:0-4680 GCA_031372905.1 Betaproteobacteria bacterium | reverse complement strand
GTCTTGCACGCCGGCGTAGGCGCTGTAGCTCTTGAACGGGCCCGCCGGGATGGCCGCGCTGTTGACGATGTGCAGCACGGCCACGGCAAGAATGAAGGCGCCGAAGAACCAGTTGGCCACGTAGATGTGGCGCACCTTGCGCATGCCGATGGTGCCGAAGAAGACGATGGCGTAGCTCACCCACACCACCGCGATGAGCAGGTCGATGGGCCACTCGAGTTCGGCGTATTCCTTGCCCTGCGTGTAGCCCAGCGGCAGGCTGATGGCCGCGGCCACGATGACGAGCTGCCAACCCCAGAAGGTGAACAGCGCGAGCTTGGGCGCGAACAGCCGCGTCTGGCAGGTGCGCTGCACCACGTGGTACGAGCATGCGAAGAGCGTGCAACCGCCGAAGGCGAAGATCACCGCATTGGTGTGCAGCGGCCGCAGGCGGCCATAGCTCAGCCAGGAGATGCCGAAGTTCAGCTCGGGCCAGGCCAGCTGCGCCGCGATGACCACACCCACGAGCATGCCCACCACGCCCCACAGCACGGCGGCCAGTGAGAACAGCCGCACGGGGCTGTCGGTGTACGCGCCTGTGTTGGTGCCAGTGCCTGTGGCACTGGCAGGCGCGGGATTCGCAACGCCGCTTGCGCCGATGCCTGCTGCGCTGACCGTATTCATTGCCATGAACTTCTCCTCTGCACTACTTCTTGAACTCAACTGCGTATTGTTCAGCTTGGGTCGATGTTTTGTCTTGACGCCCATCAAGCCTCACTTCTGCTGGCGATGCCTGTTCCGTCAGGATGCGTTCAGCTTCCGCATCGAGCTCCTCGAACTGCCCGCGATGCACCGCCCAGCCGAACACCGCGATGATGACCAGCACCAGGCCCGCAGACAGAGGAATGAGCAGATAAAGGCTCTCCATGACCGAAGCTTCAGCGGGCCGCGCGCAATGCGTTGCCGATGACCAGCAGCGAGCTCAGGGCCATGCCCAGCCCGGCTGCCCAGGGCGGCAGCCAACCCAGTACCGCCAGCGGGATGCCGATGGCGTTGTACGCCGCGGCCCAAAGCATGTTCTGGCGCACGATGCGAACAGCCTTCTGCGCCGTGCGCCGCGCCCGCACGAGGTCGCCGAGGTCGTTGGAGGTGATCACCGCGTCGGCCTGGCTCCGTGAGACCAGCGCGCCCTGCCCCATCGCCAACGACACATCGGCTCGCGCCAGCACCGGCGCGTCGTTGATGCCATCGCCCACCATCGCCACCCTGCGGCCGGCCTGTTGAGCCTTGGTGATGGCCGCCAGCTTGTCCTCGGGCGTGGCATGCGCCTGCCAGTCGGCCAGCTGCAGACGCTGCGCCAGGGCCTGGGCACGCGCCGGGGCATCGCCGGTCAACAGTGTCAGGTGCAGGCCCTCCGCGCTCAGGGCCTGCAGGGCTTGCAAGGTGCCGGAGCGCAGCGTCTCTTCGAGCTCGAAGCTGGCCAGCAGGCAGCCATCGCGGGCCAGGTGCAGGCGGCTGTCGCCTGCTTCGGCGGCCGCCATCTCGGCTGCTGGCGTCACCCAATCGGCAGCGCCCAGCCGCCACTCGCGGCTGTCCTCATCCAGGGCCCGCAGACCGCGGCCAGGCAACTCCTCGATCTCACGCCATGCCGAGGCGGGCGCCGACGCATCGGGCCACGCGGCCACCAGCGCGCGCGCTGCCGGATGGGACGACCAGACAGCCAAGGAAGCCGCTCGCGCCAGCGCAGCGCTGTCGCCACCGCGGTCCGAAGCAAACAGGCTGCGCCCCGCCACGGTGAGCTGCAGCCCGCGCAGCTGCAGCAGGTCTTCCGTCAAGGTGCCGGTCTTGTCCAGAAACACCTGCTCCACGCCGGCCAGGCGTTCCATCGCATCCAGACGCTGCAGCAGCACGCCGCGCCTGGCCAGGCCGCGCGCTGCCGCCACCAGCGTGGCCGGCGCAGCCAGCGACAGCGCGCAGGGGCAGGTGACGATCAGCACTGCCACCGCCACCCACACCGCACGCGAGGGGTCAATCACGCTCCACACCGCCGCCGCGCCGGCTGCCAGCAGCAGCACGGTCCACAGGAACGGTGCCGCCCAGCGGTCGGCCAGCAGGGCCGCAGCGGGCCTCTGCGCGCTGGCGCTTTTCATCATCGAGACGATGGCCTGCAGGCGCGTGTCGCCGCCCACACGCTGCACACGCATCAGCACCGGCGCGCCCAGGTTGGTGCTGCCGGCCACCACGGCCGCACCAATCGGTTTGTCGACAGGCGCGCTTTCCCCCGTGAGCAAGGCCTCGTCAGCACGTGTGTGGCCATCTTCCAGCACGCCGTCGGCCGGGAAGGCCTGGCCCAGCGGCACGCGCAGCAGATCACCGGGGCGCAGGCGCTGCACGCTCACGGCGGTGGCCTGGCCATCGGGGCCGACGCGCCAGGCGGTTTCGGGCAGGCGAGCCAGAGAGCTCTCCAGCGCCTCGGCGGCGCCGTGACGCGCCCGCAGCTCCAGGTAACGCGCACCGAGCAGGAAGCTGACGAACATCGTCAGCGAATCGAAATAGACCTCGTGGCCGAACACACCATCGGGCGCAAACGTGGCGCCCGTGCTCGCGACGAAGGTGATGGCCACGCCCATCGCCACCGGCACGTCCATGCCGATGCGGCGCGTGCGCATCGCCACCCAGGCACCGCGGAAGAAGGGGCCGGCAGAAAAGGCCATCACCGGCAAGCTGATGAGCCAGCTGCCCCAGTTCAGCAACTGCCGCAGGTCAGGTGCCAGCTCGCCCGGGCCGGCCACATAGCTGGGGGTGGCCAGCATCATCACCTGCATGGCGCAGAAAGCGGCCACGAACAGGCGCCAAAGCGCCTGGCGATGGGCCTGCCGGCGCAGCCCGCGCGCCGGTGCGGCAGCGTCGGGCACGGCGTCATAGCCCGCAGCGCGCACCGCTGAGATGAGTGCCGACGGGCGTGTCTGCGCCGGATCCCACACCACGGTGGCGCGTTCGCTCGCAGCGCTGACTTGGGCCCGCTGAACGCCGCCCACGCTGTGCAGGGCCTGCTCGATGAGCCCGCTGCAGGCTGCGCAGTGCAGGCCTGAAAGCGCCAGCGTCGTTTCGGCCAGCGGCTGGTTGTGCGCACCCTGCAGCCACTGCGTGCAGCCGCCAAATTCAGCAGGGTCGTCGAGCACGGCCAGCGCGGCCAGCGCGCTGTCGGGGAGGTTGGGGGAAACGGTGGCTGTGGGCATGGGCATCGCGCCCTCAGGGGATGCCCATAATCTAGGCGCACCCTCCGTTGACGTCCATGACATCCATCAAGCCCTTGTTCTTCGCAGTCGCACTCGCGGCTTCACTCCTTGCCAGCGGTGCCGGCGCACAGACCGGCCCGCAACCGCGGCTGAAAACCGTGCCTCTGACGGCAGGCATGCACGTGATTCAGGCCGAATTGGCCATCACGCCTGAGCAGCAGCAGATCGGCATGATGTTCCGCCGCACGATGGGCACCAACGAGGCGATGCTGTTCGTGGAGGAAAACGCCAGCGTGCGCTGCTTCTGGATGCGCAACACACTGCTGCCGCTGAGCATTGCCTTCATCGCCGATGACGGCACGGTCGTCAACATCGCCGACATGAAGCCGCAATCGGACGAATCGCACTGCTCGGCCAAGCCCGTGCGCTTTGCGCTGGAGATGAACCTTGGCTGGTTCGCCAAACGGGGCATCAAGGCCGGCAGCAAGCTGCGCGGCGCCCCGTTCGGCAACTGACGGGTCTTCAGGCGTAGTTCGCTTCGGCAAAGCCCCAGTTCACCAGCTTGTCGAGGAAAGTCTCGACGAACTTCGGGCGCATGTTGCGGTAGTCGATGTAGTAGGCGTGTTCCCACACGTCCACGGTGAGCAGCGCCTTGTCGGCGGTGGTCAGCGGCGTGCCGGCGGCGCCGGTGTTGACGATGTCCACGCTGCCATCGGCCTTCTTCACGAGCCAGGTCCAGCCGCTGCCGAAGTTGCCGACGGCGCTCTTGACGAAGGCTTCCTTGAAGGCGGCGTAGCTGCCCCATTTGGCGTTGATGGCCGCGGCCAGAGGGCCGGTGGGCTCACCGCCGCCGGCGGGCTTCATGCAGTGCCAGAAGAAGGTGTGGTTCCAGATCTGCGCCGAGTTGTTGTAGATGCCGCCGCTGCTCTTCTTGATGATCTCCTCAAGCGGCAGGCTCTCGAACTCGGTGCCCTTCTGCAGGTTGTTCAGGTTCACCACATAGGCGTTGTGGTGCTTGCCGTGGTGGAACTCCAGCGTCTCTTGGCTGTAATGCGGCGCCAGGGCGTCGATGGCGTACGGCAGGGCGGGCAAGGTGTGTTCCATGGTGGTGATTTCCTCTGGCAATGGGTAGAAACAAGGCTGATTTGTCAGTGCCTCCAGCATTGTAGGCAGCGCAATTCAGAGCGTAGGCGGCAGGGGCTCCGGCGTCGGTGCGCTGGGCGTGGCACCCGCTGGGGGGTCGGCGGGCTCCACCCGCTGCACCTGGGCCAGCGCCTGGCCATCGGCCCACACCGCGCGGACCTGCTGGCCCGGCCGCAGCGCACGCACGCTCACCACCGGACGGCCGTCTTCGGCTTCGACCCACGCATAACCGCGCTGCAGCACGCGGTGCGGGTCGTGCGCCTGCTGGCGCTGCAAGGCAGCGCGCAGGCGCAGCGGCTCGGCCTGCAGGCGCTGGGCC
>JANMMD010000172.1:0-30068 GCA_031372905.1 Betaproteobacteria bacterium | reverse complement strand
AAGATGAGTCTTGCCGGGGCCTTGAGCCCCCTGAAGAGTCGTTCGAGACCAGGACGTTGATAGGCTGGGTGTGGAAGCGCAGTAATGCGTTAAGCTGACCAGTACTAATTGCTCGTGAGGCTTGACCCTATAACTTTGACGAATGCCGCGAGGCATATGGTCTGAGATAAGGTGTTATGCCAAGGTACGCAGTCATACTGATAAGACTCTATGAATTTTGCTGTGCTGTCGCGTGACAGCACAGTTACCAGTCAAGCCTGATGACCATAGCAAGGTGGTACCACTCCTTCCCATCCCGAACAGGACAGTGAAACGCCTTTGCGCCGATGATAGTGCGGGTTCCCGTGTGAAAGTAGGACATCGTCAGGCTATTTATAAGCGAAAGGCCCAGTCACATGACTGGGCCTTTTTGCTTTGCGCAAACGATTTAGCACTTTTATTGCGACAATGCAGTCCGATTCTTCGGTCCGCCCTGATCGACTCGCATCAATTGGGCGCGACGTTGGCGTGTCGAACACCATGCTAGCGCGAGCACTTCGCAAACCTGCGTTGATCCACGAAGACGCACCTGGGAATACGCAGGTGCGCCAAGATCATCGGCTGGTTGTGCCCCGTTTCGCACAGCGCGGCTTACATCGCGTTCACCGACGCACCCTTGGGCCAGTTCCGCTTCAGCGGCCCGTCGATCTCCGTGTGAGCGATCTTCGGTCGGCCTGCGGAGCGCTGGTTTAGCCACTTTTTCTGGTTGTTCGACAGCCGTCACGTGCAGTTGACGAGCAACCGCATGTTGGCGCTGTGCATTCAACCTCGTGGTAGCCGCGGCCCACCAGCGGCCCCTTGGGCGTCGTGCCCGGCGGGATGCCAACGCTCTTGATCTGGCGGTCCACCATGTGCCCGTCGCAGGAGTCGCCGAACATCGAGCACCTGCCCATCATCAAGCTCGCTGACCGTCACAGCCAACGAAGTTTTCGCGCCAACATCATTCGACATCTCGGCCTGACATATGGCAAGGCACTCCACCTCCGGGGTCTGCAGCGCATGCAGCTTGATATTGCAATCGCATCGCTGCGGCTTCAGACGCTGCGCGATGTTGCCCTGGGCCTTCAACGCGCCAAAGCTCGCGCCGCCCTTGCGCCGCAGGCCGCGGAAAGCGCGGCCAAGCCGAGTCCGCAGCTTCCCGATCTCGCGCCGCACGGGCTGGCGCTGGCGGGCCTGGGCAAAACGCTCAGCGTGATACTGGCGAGGCCCTGGATTGCGCCATCGTGACGCGCTCCGTGTACCGCCGAGGCCATCAGACTCGCGCGCAAAGCTGGCCGGTCGGTCGTGAAGACGACCTGCGGCTGCGAATCGTCGGCGAAGTCCTGCCAGTCGATCAGGTCGGCCAGCCGAACAACCGTGCCGCTGGTCGATCAACTTGGCCAGTCCGGTGCACAACAGGCCATCACCAGGAGTCGACTTCGCAGGCTTCGGACCCATCGGCAAGCTCCAAGCTGTTTGTACGGAACCGACGTCGATTCGACCCCAATCCTGCAATCCCTGCCATGGGCATCAGCGCCGATCGCCAGGGCTCATGCGGGTTCATGAGGCTGCCGGCGTTGTTCAAGGCAGACTGTGTCAACGAACCTCGGATGCAGAAGGCCCACGTCGTGGTTTCGATCAGTCAGGCGGAACGCAACTCGCGCCGCAGAATCTTGCCGACATTGCTCTTGGGCAACTCGTCGCGAAACTCGATGTACTTTGGGCGCTTGTACGCGGTGAAGTTGTCTTGGCAGTAGGAACTGATGTCATCTTCTGACAAGGTCGAGTCAGACTTCACGACGAAAAGCTTCACGGCTTCGCCAGACTTGGCGTCAGGAATCCCCACAGCGGCGCATTCCAGGACACCCGGGTGCAAATTGACCACCTGTTCAATTTCCGTCGGATACACGTTAAAGCCGGACACCAGGATCATGTCCTTCTTGCGGTCGACAATGCGAATGTAGCCACGATCGTCCATGATCCCGACGTCGCCTGATTTGAAAAAGCCGTCGGGCGTCATGACCTTCGCGGTTTCGTCCGCGCGGTTCCAATACCCGGCCATCACCTGGGGGCCGCGAATGCAGATTTCACCCGGTTCGCCAACGGCTACATCGTCCCCCGCGTCATTGCGGATCGCGATGGTCGTAGACGGAATCGGCAAGCCGATCGTCCCGGAGAACTCACTCACATCCAGACGATTGGACGTCGCTACAGGCGAGGTCTCAGACAGGCCATAGCCCTCCACCACCGGGCATCCGGTCACCTTCAGCCACTTTTCGGCAGTCGCCTGCTGCACAGCCATGCCGCCGCCATTCGACACGCGAAGGCCAGAAAAATCGAGCCTTGCGAAATCCGCGTCATTCGCCAGTGCATTGAACAGCGTGTTCACCGCCGGAAACATGTGGAACCGGTGCTTGGACAGCGTCCGAACGAGCCCAGGAATGTCACGCGGGTTCGGAATCAACAGGTTCATCGCGCCCATATGTGCGCCGAACAGCGCACAAATGGTCAACGCAAAAATGTGATATAGCGGCAGCGCGCAAACCACCGTCACTGGATCCGTCCCGAGCTCGCTCAACTTCGGCCGGAACCACGCATCCACTTGCATCAGGTTTGCCACAACATTTCGATGCAACAACACGGCACCCTTGCTGACCCCCGTGGTGCCGCCGGTGTATTGCAGGAACGCGATGTCGTGCGGGCCGATCTCCACTCGGCGCAATGTTCCGCGCGCGCCCAGCGCCAATGCCTCGTTGAATCGGGTCACCGAACGCCCGCCGTCCAGGGGAAGGCTGAACTCCGGCACGAGGCGCTTCACATGCCGAACCGCGAAGTTCAGCAGATGACCGCGCCAATAACCGAGCAAATCGCCGAGCGAGGCCAAGACCACGTGTTTCACGCTCGTCTGCGTGATCACTTCCTCCAAAGTGACGGCAAAGTTCTCCAGCACGATGACTGCCACCGAGCCCGAGTCATTCAATTGGTGCTGCAACTCACGGGCTGTGTAGAGCGGATTGACGTTCACCACCACGAAGCCTGCACGCAGGATGCCCGCGATGGCCACCATGTATTGCGGTACGTTCGGCATCATCACCGCGACACGGTCACCCACCACCAAACCCTGAGACTGAAGCCAGGCGCCCAGCGCCTGTGACAGCTCGTCGATATCGCGGTACTTCAAGCGCGTGTCCATGCAGCACAGCGCATCCTTCTGCGCATGGCGCTGGAATGCCGACTCCAGCAATTCCGCGACGCTGCGATAGGCGTTCACATCAGCTTCTGCCGGTACGCCAGGAGGATAGTGATCAAGCCAGGAAAATTTCACGAGCCGACGCTCCAACCAAAAAGATCGCTAATGGTCGCTCGGCAGCGCGCCAGCTCGGCTCGGTGCTTGTCCTAGGCCGAAATGTCTTCAGGACGACAGCATGGGGGCGTCGTCACCGGCAAATATCTGCGCAGCCAGCGCACGCTCGCGCCGTGCAATCGTGTCGAGAAACTCCGACGATCCTTTCATGGCGCGAAAAGTATCGAAACCCCTTTCCAGGAAGGCTTGAAGCTCGCCCAAGCCGGCGGCCAGCGCTGGCCCCCGCATCAGGCGCAAGCTGTGTCGCAGCAGCGGCTTGCGGGTATAGGCCTCCAGCGACACGCCCACGGCCAACATCAGAGAAATCTGTTTCTCGCGATCAGCCACGCCGCCCACCACACGCCAGCACTGGCCATACCTTGAGCCAGTGAGCGCCTGCCCATCGGCGAAACCTGCCAGATTGACCGCGCTGCGGGCCATGGCAGTGTCCAGTCGTTCCGACAAGGCGTGCAAGCGACCCAGGGCCAGCACGGTGTCGACGATGTCACGCGGAAACAGCCGCACAAGGGCGGGCACGATGCGCACGAACTGGCTGTCGCGGGTGGTGAAGTCTCCTGGCCCATACAGGTCGTCCAGGAAAAAACGGGCTGCCGCGCCGAAACGTGGATGCGCCAGCATGTCGGCGTAGGTCAGCATGAAACGGGCATGCTGATAGGCCTTCACGGCCAGCACCTGCCGGCCCAGCACAAGGTCTTGCTGTCGCTGCGCGCGTTCAGCCTCCACCTCGCTGAGGCAGGCCAGTATCTCGTCGCCGGGGGCAATCGCAAGCATCAGCAATGATGCAACACTGTCAACGCGTTGGCGTCACTCCCGTCCCGTCCCGCTCCACTCCACTCCACTGCATGCTGGCCCGCCTCCAACAAATTCTGACGCTCGCCGCATTGCTGTTCGCGTCACTGTGGGCCGTGCTTTGCCTGCGTGCGGGAGCGGTCGGCTGGGCGCTCGGGGGCGCACTGCTCCTTGTCGGGGGCTATGCCGGTGTGTTGGCGCTGGAGTTCATCTTGCTGCGCCTCGTACACGGCAACGACACCGCGCCGCGTGCCACGTTGAAGCAATTGCTGTACGCCTGGTGGGGCGAAGTGCTTTCGGCGCCGCGTGTGTTCTGCTGGCGCCAGCCGTTTCAAAGCCAGCGCTTCCCAGACCACCTGCCTGCCGGCGCGCAGGGCCGTGGCGGCGTTGTGTTCGTACACGGCTTCGTTTGCAACCGCGGTTTGTGGAACCCCTGGCTTCAACGACTGCAGGCAGCCGACGTGCCTTTCGTTGCCGTGACCATGGAGCCGCCGTTTGGCAGCATCGACGACGGTGTTGCGACCATCGAGAACGCCGTGCGACGGCTGGAGGCCTGCACTGGCACGGCGCCATTGCTGGTGGCGCACAGCATGGGCGGCCTCGTGCTGCGGCGCTGGTGGGCCGAGCATGGTGACGACGCGCGCGTGCGCCACGCCATCACCATCGGCACGCCGCATCAAGGCACGTGGCTGGCGCGATTTGCAATGTCGCTCAACGGGCGACAAATGCGGCAGGGCTCACAGTGGCTCGCGACGCTCGGCGCGCGTGAGCCGGCGGGCCGTGCCCAGCGCTTCACCTGCTTTTACAGCCACTGCGACAACATCGTCTTCCCGCCAAGCTCGGCCACCCTGCACGGCGCCGACAACCGCCATCTCTCTGGCGTGGCGCATGTGCACATGGCCGATCACCCTGCACCGTGGCAAGCGCTGCAGGCCTTTTTGTCTCAACCTGCGCTGTAGCGCCTCTCGCCGGCAAGCACCCGGCCGGCTTCGATCTCGCCTTCGCGTGCGATGCGCTCACGCACCTCGCGATAGACCGGCGTGAAGTCGGGTGCGGTGGCTTCGAAGAGCTGCTGGAAACTCTCGATGACAAAATAACTGGCCTGGAAGCTGTCGATGCGGTAGCGGCTGCGCATCAGCCTTTGCAGATCGAAGCCCACGCGCGCAGCGTCGGGCGAGGTGACGCTGTGGCGCAACTCGCCCGCCGAACTGAGGATGCCCGCGCCATATGCGCGCAGACCCGCAGGCGTGTTGATGAGCCCGAACTCGACCGTGTACCAGTACAGACGAGCCAACAGTTCACACGCGTCCAGGCGGCTCGCCTTCAAGCCGCCGGCGCCGTAGGCCTGCATGTAGTCGGCGAACACCGGGTTGAACAGCAACGGCACATGGCCGAACAGGTCATGGAAGATGTCGGGCTCGACGACGTAGTCGAACTCCTCCGGCGTGCGTATCCAGTCGGTCACCGGGAAGCGCCGCTCGGCGAGCAGCGCAAAAAAAGCCTCTTCCGGTATCAGGCCCGGCACCCCCACGATCTGCCAGCCCGTGGCCTTCATCAGCCGTTCGCTGATGTCGTCGAAGTGCGGTATCTGCGTCGGCGCACCGAGCTGCTGTACCGCATTGATGAACTCGTCGCAGGCCAGGCCGGGCAGCTGCTGCAACTGGCGCGCGTACAAGCGTCGGTACGTGGCGTGATCAACCGCTGTGTACTGCGCGTGGTCTTGCGCGCAGGTGTAGTCACTGCGCGCGCGGCTGTAGTCGCCCCGCGGCGGACGGTCGCCGGTGCCGTAGGTAACGGGCGCCACGCCGACGTTCACGCCCTTCATGACTTCTCCAGCACCCCGCGCCGCATCTGGTCGAGCTCGATGCTTTCGAACAGCGCCTTGAAGTTGCCTTCGCCGAAACCCTGGTCGCCCTTGCGCTGGATGAACTCGAAGAAGATGGGCCCGAGCTGGTTCTCGCTGAAGATCTGCAGCAGCAGCTCACCGGCCTTGCCGTCGATCAGCACCCCGCGCTGTTTCAAGGCAGCAACGTCTTGCCCGTGGCCCGGGATGCGCTTGTCCACCAGCTCATAGTAGGTGGCGATGGTGTCGAGCAGCTTCACGCCGCTGGCGCGCATGGCATCCACGGTGGCCAACAGTTCGTCCGAGCCCAAGGCAATGTGCTGGATGCCTTCGCCGTGGTATTTGTCCAGGTACTCCTGGATCTGCCCGGCCTTCTCGTTGCCTTCTTCGTTGATCGGGATGCGGATCTTGCCGCAGGGGCTGGTCATGGCCTTGCTCTTCACGCCAGTGACCTGGCCCTCGATGTCAAAGTAGCGCACTTCGCGAAAGCCGAACAGGCGCTCGTAAAAGTCTGCCCACTCGTCCATGCGGCCCCGGTGCACGTTGTGCGTCAGGTGGTCGATGTAGGTCAGGCCATGGCCCGCTGGGTTCAGCGACGCGCCGTGGAGAGGCTCGAAGTCGACATCGAAGAAGCCGATGTTGCCGATCTCACCCTCTTTCGCACCGTTCTTGCCGCGCCACTTGTCCACCAGGTAGATCAGGCTGTCGCCGATGCCCTTGATGGCGGGGATGTTCAGCTCGCCGGGGCCGGCGGTGCCGGCATAGGCCCAGGCGCCCAGCTCCTTGGCGCGCTCGAAGGCATGGCGGGCGTCCTGCACGCGGAAGGCGATGGCGCAGATGCTGGGGCCGTGCAGGCGCGCAAAACGCTGTGCAAAGCTGTCGGGCTCGGCATTGACGATGAAGTTGATCTCGCCCTGGCGGTAGAGCAGCACGTTCTTGTGGCGGTGCCTGGCGATCGCCTGGAAGCCCATGCGTTCGAACAGCGCACCCATGGCCACGGGGTCGGGCGCGGCGTATTCGATGAACTCGAAGCCGTCGGTGCCCATGGGGTTGTCCCAGGGAGTGAATTGCATACGCCGCCTCGCGGATGGGTGTCTGATGCACAGACTGTAGTACGCAGGCGATCTGCACGGCAGCGCTTTGGCAGTGCCAAGGCACGGCCGAGCTGCGCGCTTCAGCCGCCGTCGTCCTCGATCTCGTGCAGCAGCCGCAGCGTTGCCTCGTCCGACAAGTTCAGCAGCTGCGCCACGTCATGCACGTCGTCGGGCAGCGCCGCGTTGTCCCAGCCTGAAGCGCTGTGACGCGCTACCCGGATCGCCAGCTGCACGTTGCGCATCTGCGGGGTCAGGTGCGTGGCGTGTTCGTCGGTGATCTGCACCAGCAACGCCGGCAGACCCCACTTCAACATCAACGCGTGCTCCAGCTCGTCGAGTTCGATGTTCAACAGCTGTCGCTGCACCAGCGCGCTGCGCAGCGTGGAGTCGGCTTGCTGGCGCTGTTCGATGGCCAGCGCCAGCGTCGGAGCGCGCTGCCACAGCAGCAGCTCGGCGAAATCATGCAGCAGCGCGGCTTCGTGGATGACGGCGGCATCGTGGTCCATGCGGTGCACGGCGAAGCCCATCGCAAAGCGGGCCGCGCGGCGGCTGCGGCGCAGCACACGCTGGAAGCCCTCCAGCGCCGGCGGCTGGCCCGCGAGCACGGCTTCCGCCTCGGCTTGTTCCTGAAAGGCGCGGAAGAACGGCGGCACGCCCAGCATCACCAGGGCCTCGGTCACGGTCTCGGTGTCGCTGCCATCGCGGCCGCGGCGCAGCTGGCCCACGTGGGCCAGCAGCTTGATGGTCATCAGCGGGTCGTTGACCACGGCGTCGGCGATCAAGCGCGCGTCGACGGCGTCTTCGTTGAGGGCCAGCTCGCGCAAGGATGCCAGCGTCTCCCCGAGCACCGGCAGCCGGCTGTGCTCGAACTGCGCGGCCCAGCCTGCGAGGTCGCGCGGGGCTTGTGTGATCAGCGGCAGTTCATCGGACATGGGGCTTCAGACGGGCCTGCAAGAGGGGGCGCCGATGATGCTTGTATCGGCGCCCCCCGTCGAGGCTTGAGCCGGCGCAGCCCGGGGTCAGGCTGCGCGGCCTCACAGCCGCTGTACGCCGAGCACGTGCCCGACGAGCTGGCCGTTGACATAGAGCGCGCCTTCGGGCGCGCCGGCATCGGCGTGGTACTCGACCACCGCGTCCAGCACGGGCGCGGTGGCTGCGGGCGCCACACGTTCGGCCAGCAGGCTCAAGGTGCGGCTCAGCAGGCGCAAGAGCGCCGCTGTGAGGTCTCGGGCACGGCGCTCTCCGGGTGTGGCCGCGTCGAGGGACAGTTCATGGATCGACATGATGGGTCTCCGTGTGGAGCCGCTGCTGGGCAGATGCCGCAGCGGCTTCAGGGTCGTTCAGGGGCTGTGTCGCAGGCGCTGCAGCTCTTCGCGCAGGGCTCGCTGTTGGCTCTGGCGCTGGGCGCCGGTGCTGCATCGGTGGCTGCCTGCAATTCGCCGCAGGCTCGAAGCCACGAAGGGATTGCGCGGCTTGATGGTTTTGAGGTGCATCTTCATCGGGGGTCTCCTTGTGGGGCTGTGGAAGTCAGGGGCGGCGAGGTTCGAAACCGCAAACCGGGCCTGAAAGCAAAACGGCCCGGGTGCGCTTGCAACCCGGGCCGTGGTGGCTGATGAGCCACGCGATGCGTGGCGGTCAGGACACCGGCGCCCCGGGAGGGGCGCCCTCAAAACCGTGGCCACGTTGAACCTGTGCAGCGGCCCAGGCACGCTGCGCAGCCACCACGAGGGGGCAAACGGACAGGGCGAGGGGGAGCAGCGGGAGCTTCATGGGTTTTCGGTGGGGTGGATGGGCTGCAGCGTCATCGCGCAAGACTCTTCACTGCAGGCTTGCGCAGATGATAAACACGACGTTATCAATGGGCAAGTGATTTTGATCACCACACCCCTTCAAACGTGGGGTGCTGCCCGCAAGAGCCATTCGACAGCTACTTCTTGCGCTTGAGCGGCGCCACGCCCGCTTGGGACTGCAGCCACACGGAATGCGCGTCTTCGGCCTGCGGCGCGAGCGGCGCGGCGGGCCGCTTGACGGGCCGCATCACTCCCGGTGCCACGGCCACCATCGTCCCCGCGGCGTGCGCTGGCACCGCAGGCGCTGGCGTCAGTGGCGCGGGCGGCAGCGGAGCGGGCGCGGGGTCCAGCACTTCGCCGAGCAGGTCGAGCAGGCGAGTGCGCGCGCGCTGAGGATGGCGCCGGTAGTAGGTGAGCACAAGGCCAACGATGAAGCGCTCGTCGTCGTCGCGCGGCGCTGATTCGTCGGTCGCTCCGCGGCCCCCGGCTTCGTCCAGCGGCTCGGCGTGGGGATCGGTGCCAGCGGCCCCGTGCGCCACGTCCATCCAGCCGCGCGGCTTGTGGCACAGGTGCTCGAACTGGCGCGCCAGGCGCTCGCCGATCTGGCGGCTGCGGCCCTTGATCTGGCTCCAGTAGCTGGGCTGGATCTGCACGCGCTCGGCAAAACGCCGTTCCAGGCCGCGCAGCGTGGCAGCGTCCGCGTGGCGCGCAGTGGCGCGTACGAATTCTTCGAAGAGGGCCAGCGCGTTGTCCAGGCGGGTTTGCGCAAGGACCTGCGGGAGGTCTGGGGGGCTGGCTTGCATCACTTCGAATGATAAATGCGCCTTCACCTTCGCGGCGCTGCGCCTGGGCTTTGCAGGGCCGCCTTTAGCATCTGAGCATGCATACCGGCGTCATCCAACCCTGCGAGACCCACTTCCCCAACGGCGAGCCCCGGCCAGCGCTGGGCCTGGGCACCTGGCGCTTTGGCGAAGAGCCCTCGCGCCGGGCCGCCGAGGTGGGCGCGCTGCGCCAGGCGCTGGAGATGGGCTGGCGCCTGATCGACACCGCCGAGATGTACGGCGAAGGCGGCGCCGAAGAAGTCACGGGCCAGGCCCTGGCCGAGGCGCTGCGTGCCGGCGTGCCACGCGGTGAACTCTTCGTCGTCAGCAAAGCCCTGCCCGCACACGCCGGCGTGCGCAGCCTGCAGGCCGCCTGCGAAGCCAGCCTGCGCCGCTTGCAGATCGACCAGATCGACCTCTACCTGCTGCACTGGCGCGGCCCGGTGCCGTTGGCCGAGACCGTGCGTGGCTTCGAGCAACTGCAGCGCCGCGGCCTCATCCGCCTGTGGGGCGTGAGCAATTTTGATCTCGACGACATGCGCGAACTCAGCGCCGTGCCCGGCGGCCGCGCCTGCGCCACGAACCAGGTGTACTACTCGCTCAGCCAGCGCGGTGTCGAGCACGACCTGCTGCCCTGGCAGCGTGTGCAGCAGATGCCGCTGATGGCCTACAGCCCCTTCGACCAGGGTGAACTCGTCGATCACCCGCGCCTGCGCCCGGTGGCCGAACGCCACCGTGCCACGCCGGCCCAGGTGGCGCTGGCCTGGCTGCTGCACCAGCCGGGCGTGATGGCCATTCCGAAGGCGGGCAATGCGCTGCACCTGCGCCACAACTGGGCCGCGCAGCAGCTGCGCCTGTCGCCCGAAGACCTGGCCGAGCTGGACCTGCATTTCGCGCCGCCCACGGCCAAGCAGATGCTGGCCATGCGCTGACGAGCGCAACTCGCCGCGTGGCGCCAGCACCGCAGCACGCGCGGTCAGCGCAGGTCCAGCGCCACCCAGTGGTTGTCTGGCGCCAATGCGGCGTGCCAGGGCAGCATGCGCGGCGCCGTCTGTGTGTGCCAGCGCGCCAGGCCGCGGCCGGCGCTGAGCGCAACGCCCCGGCCATCGGGCAGCGCCAGCAGGCCACAGGGCTCGGTGATCTGCGCGATGGTGGTGCAGCCCTCAGGCTCGCCCGGGTGCCACCACAAGGCGCGGCCCTGCTTCTGCGCGCTGAGCACGAAGCCGCCGGCGGGCCCGGCGGTGATGTCGCCGGCGTAACCCCCGCCCAGCGCCACGGCCGCAGCGCTGGTGCCGGCCGGCACCAGCCGCGCGCCTTCGGGCGACGCCTGCCACACCGCCAGCACGGGCGAGCTCATGCGTGCTTCGGGCCGCGCATGTTCGGCCTGCAGCGCCACACCCAGCCGCGCTTCGTCGGCATGCGCCCAGGCGATGTGGCGCAGGCTCAGCTGCGGGTCGGGCAGCGTCCAGCGCCCGAGCAGGTCGCCGTTCGTGGCGTCCAGCTGGACGAGCGCCGGCGCCATCGGTTCGTCGAGCTTGCGGCCGAGCGGGTCGCGCACGATGCCGCCCACGGCCACCATCAGGGTGCCGCTGAGCGCAGCCGCGCCGCGCAGCAGCTGGTGCGGGTCGATGCCCTGGGCCGGGAACTGCGCCACGCGGGCCAGCGTGTGCGGGTCGCGCACGCTGATCCAGCCAGCGCCGGTGTGCGGGTCGGTCTCGGTCGTGTAGAGCCAGGCGCCATCGGCGCTGGCCTCGACATGGCCGTTCAGCGTGCGCGGCGGCTTTTCGCTGTCCATCGCGAGACGGCCTTGCACCGCGCCGCTGGCGCTGCAGCGCATCAGCCAACGGCCGGGGCGGTTGGCCACCACGAGGAAGTCGCCACCAGCCAGCGCCAGCAGGCCATGCGCGCGGGCGGGCACGGGCAAGGACCACAGCGCCTGCATCTGGCCCGCGCTCCAGTCGACACGCAGCACGCCGATGCGGTCGCCACCATCAGGCGCAGCGCTGCCCGGCACGCGCCAGGCGGTGGCGATGTGCAACACCTCGGCGGCCGCGGGCGTCGGCGCCTGCGCCCACGCGGGCAGCGCCAATGCCAGCGGCGCCCGCGTTGCGACGGCCCCGAAGCTCAGGGCCCTGCGGCGGTTCATCGCCATGCCCGCGGCCTTCAGAACTTCACCGCCGTCGTCAGCTGCACCGTGCGTGGCTTGCCGGCGATGTAGTGGCCGCGGTAGAGCGTGTCGGCGTAGAGCTTGTTGGTGATGTTGCTGACGTTCAGCTTGAGCAGCACGCCGCCGGCGTCGTACTCGGCCATCAGGTCGGCCGTGACGAAGCCGCGCGCGACGATGGTGCTTTGCTGTGGCGTGTCGCGGCTGCGCACGTTCAGGCCGCCGCCCAGGCGCAGCTTGGGCGTGAGCTGGTAGGTGCTCCACAGCGTGGCGCTGTGCTTGGGCGTCAGGCCAGGGCGCTGGCCGACGGTCTCACCGGTGAGCGTGGTTCCCAGCACGGATGAGGCCTGGTCGACTTCGGCGTCGGGGATGTAGGCCCATGAGGTGAAGATTTCCCATTCGGGCGTGATGCGCCCGGCAAGGTCGACCTCCAGGCCCGCCGCATGGCGTTGGCCCGACAGCACGTAGTTGGTGGGGCTGACCGAGGTCTCGTCACGGTTGCGCTCGTTGTACTTGGTGGCGTGGAAGAGGGCCAGGCGCAGCGTGGCCTTGCCGCTCTCGCTGTCGATCTTGGCGCCGAGCTCGAAGTTGCGGCTCTTCTCCGGCGGCGTGTTGCTGCCCAGGGCGTCGAACTGGTAGGCGTCGCCCGAGGTGTTGAAGCTGGTGCCATAACTGAAGTGGAAGCTGGAGAGCGGCGTCGGCTGCCACAGCACGCCCAGGCGTTCGCTGAACAGCGAGTCGGCACGGCCGCGTGTGGCGGTGAGCGCGCCGAAGTCGGCAGTGGCGGTGCTGAAGCTGCGGTAGCGGCCCTCGAAGCGGTCCCAGCGCAGGCCGGCCAGCAGCTTCCAGGTGGGGCTCAGCTGCACCAGGTCCTGCGCATAGGCGCCCAGCGCCTCGCTGTTGAAGTCGCGGTTCTTGTTGACGATGCGCAGTGCTTCGTCCACGGAACCACCGCCGCGGTTCTGCGCCACCGTCACGTCGGGCTTGAGCAGTGCGCCGCTGGCGGGGTTGGCCACGGCGTAGCCGATGAAGCGATCCTTCGTGAAATCGATGCCCGTCTGCACCGAGTGCTTCAAGCCCCAGGCCTGGAACCTGGTGTCGTAGTCGCTCTGCAGCGTGAAGGCATCCAGGTCCTGGATCTTGGCGTTGGTGCCGGTGCCGCCCGTGCGGCGCAGCAAGGTGCTGGGGCCGAAGGTGGCCGCGGTGACGGCCAAGCCGCCAGGCTGCGCGGCTGCTGGCGCGAAGCGGATGGCGCTGGCGCGCTGGTCGCGCTCGTAGCGGCCCAGGCGCAGCGCCGTCTTCCACTCGCTGCGGTCGGCAAAGCGCTGGGTATAGCCCAGCGTTGCCATCGTGGCGCTGCCCGCGCTGATGTCGCTCAGGGCGCCGTAATAGCTGCTGGGGTCCACGGGCATCACCTTGCCTTCCAGCCAGGGCAGGCCGTAGTTGATGCCGTTGTTGTTTTCCAGGTGGTACAGGCTGACGAGGAATTCGTCGCTGGTGCCGATGCCCCAGCGGAAGCTCGGCGCGATGCCCACCTTGTCGATCTTCGCGCCGTAGTTGCTGCCCACGTTGACCATGCCGTTGACGCGGAAGGCCGCGCTGTCGCCGGTCTTCACGTTGAGATCGGCGGTGCCGCGCAGGTAGCCCTGGTTGCCCAGGGTCACGGCCACCTCGCTGCCGCCGAACAGCGTCGGCAGCTTGCTCACCTGGTTCACGGCGCCGCCTGTGCTGCCGCGGCCGAACAGCATGCTGGCGCTGCCGCGCAGCACTTCCAGGCGGTCCCAGTTGAAGGTGTCGCGCTCGTAGAAGGCGGGGTCGCGCAGGCCGTCGACAAAGATGTCGCCCGCGGCCTGCAGGGAAAAGCCGCGCAGGCGGATGTCTTCTTCTCCGCCTTCCGCGGCCAGGAAACTCACGCCCGAGGTGTTCTTCAGCGTGTCCTTCAGCGTGTCGAGGTTGCGGTCGTCGATGAGGCGCTCGGTCACCACCGTCACGCTCTGCGGCACGTCGCGCAGTTCCTGCTGGCCTTTGCCGATGCGCGTGGTGGTGGCCTGCACGCCGTCCTTGCCGGCCGGCTCGGCGTTCACGCGAGCCCGCACCACGGGCATCACCGGTTCGACGGTTTGCGCCACGGCGGCTGCGCCAGGGGCGAGTGCGAGGGCTGAGGTCAGTGCGGAGGTCAGGGCCAGGGTCGTGTTTCTGCGTGTCATGTTTGTGCTTACTCAGAGGGATATTCAATGGGCGCGAGCACCTCGACTTCCAGGGCCAGGCCGCCTTCGGTGTGCGGCCTGAAGCGCGCCTGGCGCATCGCGGCCACGGCCTGCGCGTCCAGCCGCGGGTGGCCCGAACTGCGCTGCACCCGCACCTCGGCCGGCAGGCCCTGCACATCGACCACCACGCGCAGCCACACCACCCCGCTTTCGCCGGCGCGGCGCGATGCCAGCGGCACTTCGGCCGGGGGCGGCACGAGATAGCCCATGGCCGCGGCCGTCACTTGCTTGCGAACCGGGGCGGGCGGGGGTGGCGGCGCGGGGGCTGCGGGCGGCGGAACTGCCCTCAGCCCCACCGCCACTGCGGCGCCAGTCAGCGCCGCGGCGGCGGCCGGCATTGCCGGCGGGCCCTCAGGAGCAAGCCGCTGCGGCGCGGCAGCCTCGGAGCTTGGCACGGGCGTCGGGCCCACTTCGGGCGGCGCGGGCGGGGCAGCCAGGACCGACGGCGATAGCGCCGCTGGGGGCCGCAGTGCGCGCACCGTCGGGGGGGGCGTTGCGGCCGCTGGGGTTGGGGCAGGCGCTGGCGGCATCCACAGGCTCACCATCAGCGGCGCCGCGTCCAGCACCACCTGGCGCAGCGGCTTCTGTACCGTGGGCATTTGCAGCAGCGCGATGCCCAGTGCGAGGTGCAGCCCGGCCACCAGGACGGCAGCACCTCGGGACGGCAAACGGGGCGGGGGTGCGAACGGGCAGGTGGCGGGCATGGGCAGCGTCAAAGAGGCATGCCATGCTAAACGTAATGCGAATGATTCGCAACCGCGTTTGACGGGTTGTCTGTGGCAGCGCAGCAAAACGCCGCCGGCCCGAGACGGGCGCGGCGGCGTTGCTGCCGAAGGGGGGGCGGCGCTGCGGGCGGCGCTCAGCCCTCGGATTTGCCGGCGATCTTCGGCGCGGTCTTCACACTCCATACCATGGTGATGGCGAGGATGGCGACCACCACGCCCAGCGAGACCAGCACCGGGATCTTGAAGATGTCGATGAGCAGCATCTTCGTGCCGATGAACACCAGCACCACCGCCAGGCCATAGCTCAGCAGGTGGAACTTGGCCGCCACCGCGGCGAGCAGGAAGTACATCGCGCGCAGGCCGAGGATGGCGAAGATGTTGCTCGTCAGCACGATGAAGGGGTCCATCGTGATGGCGAAGATCGCCGGGATGCTGTCCACCGCGAAGATCACGTCGGTCAGGCCCACCAGGCAGATCACCAGGAACAGCGGCGTGGCGAGCTTCTTGCCGTTCTCCACGGTGAAGAACTTTTCACCATCGAAGTTCTTGCCCACCGGCATCACCTTGCGCAGCAGCTTCAGCGCCGGGTTGCTTTCGAGGTCGGGTTCCTTGTCCGCCGCCCACCACATCTTGATGCCGGTGAGCACGAGGAAGGCGCCGAAGACGTAGAGCACCCAGTGGAACTGCGCGATGAGCCAGGCGCCGAGCAGGATCATCACCGTGCGCAGCACGATGGCGCCAATGATGCCGATCATCAGCACCCGCTTCTGGAAGGCCGGTGGCACCGCGAAGTAGGTGAAGATCATCAGGAACACGAAGATGTTGTCCACCGCCAGGCTCTTCTCGATGAGGTAGCCGGTGAGGAACTCCATGCTCTTGGTGTTGGCGAGCGCGGCGCCGTGGTCCTGGTAGACGGCAAACCAGAACAGACCGTTGAAGGCCAGGCTCAAGGCCACCCAGATCAGCGACCAGTTCACCGCCTCCTTGACGGTGACGCTGTGCGCGCCCTGCTTGCTGAGCACGACGAAGTCGACGAAGAGTGCGGTCAGGACCGCGCAGATGAAAAAGATCCACAGCCAGAGCGGCGCGATGGTGTCCATGGACACTCCCGTAAAAGTGAGGGTTGGTTTCGCGCCGAAAGGTCTTGCGGGAGAAGTCTCCTGCGGCCCCGGGCCACAAGCAAGACGCTTGCGGCCGTATTGACGGGGTGACGCGGCAACTGGCGCTGCTTGCTACTCCCCTTTCGGACCGGGCGGATGCTACGCAGGCCCGAGCAGCCCCGCGAGTTTCGGGCCCTTCCAAGGCCAGGGTTGCTCGGCGGCGCTCAGTCCTCTTCGTGCCCGCGCCAAGCCGCCACCAGCGCGGCCTGCACCGAAGGCGGCACCGCTTCGTGGTGCGACAAAGCCACGCTGTAGCGGCCCTGGCCGCCGGTCAGCGCGTTCAGCCGCGGCTGGTAGCCCGAGACTTCGGCCAGCGGCACCTCGCCGCGCACGAGCATCGTGCCCGGAAGGCCGTTGCTGGTGCCGGTGACGACGCCACGGCGCGAGGCCAGGTCGCCGGTGATGTCGCCCACCGCGCCGTCGGGTGCCGTGATCTCGATGTGCACGATGGGTTCCAGCACCACAGGCCGGGCCTCGCGCAGCGCCGCCAGCGTGGCCTTGCGCGCGGCGGTGACGAAGGCGATTTCCTTGCTGTCCACCGTGTGGTGCTTGCCGTCGTACACCGTCACACGCACGTCCACCACGGGGTGGCCGCTGATGGCGCCCAAGGCCAGGGCTTCACGCACCCCCTTTTCCACCGCCGGCATGAAGTTGTAGGGGATGGTGCCGCCCTTCACGGCATCGACGAACTCGAAGCCCGTGCCCGCGGGCAAGGCCTCGACGCGCAGGAACACTTCGCCGAACTGCCCGGCGCCGCCGGTCTGCTTCTTGTGGCGGTGGTGGCCTTCGGCCTGCGCGGTGATGGTCTCGCGGTAGGCGATGCGCGGCGGCCGCGTCTTCACCTCGAAGCGGTAGGTCTCCTTCATGCGTTCCAGCATCACGCGCAGGTGCAGCTCGCCCAGGCCGTAGACCACGGTCTCGTTGCTGGCCGCCAGGTGCTCCACCTTCAGGCACGGGTCTTCATCCACCAGCTTGGCCAGGATCTCCCACAGCCGCTGTTCATCGCCATGGCGCAGCGGTTCGATGGCCAGGCCGTGCACCGGTGTGGGCAGGTCCAGCGGTGCCAGGTGGATGTGGTCGTCTTCCGGCGCGTCGTGCAGCACAGCGTCGTAATGCAGCGCATCCACTTTTGCCACCGCGACGATGTCGCCCGGCAAGGCCTGGGGCACCTCCACCGTCTGCTTGCCTTGCAGCCGGTAGAGGTGGCTGGCCTTGAAGGGTTTGCGTGCATCGCCCACGAAGAGCTGCATGTCGCGCGTGACCGTGCCCTGGTGCACGCGAAAGATGCCCAGGCGCCCGACGAAGGGGTCCACCGTCACCTTGAACACATGCGCCAGCACGTGCAGAGCAGGGTCGGGCACGGCGTGTATCGGCACTGCCTCCGCGCCTTCACCGCGCAGAAAATCGGGCGGGTTGGCCTCAAGCGGGTTGGGCAGCAGCTGCACGATGATGTCGAGTAACTCGGCCACGCCTGCGCCACCTGCGCCCCCTTTGGCCGAGACGAACACCACCGGGATGAGGTGGCCTTCGCGCAGCGCCTGCTCCAGCGGCGCGTGCAGCTCACGCGCGTCGACATCGCCGTCGTTGAGGTAACGCTCCACGAAGGCGCTGTCCACCTCCACCACCTGCTCCACCAGCGCGCGGTGAGCGGCATCGACGCTGCCGAAATCGCTCTGCCCCGTGCGGTTGAAAAAGCAGTCGACCACGCGCGTGGCGCCGTCGGCCGGCAGGTTCAGCGGCAGGCACTCCTTGCCGAACGCGCCCTGCAGCTCGGCCAGCAGCGCGGCCAGGTCCACCCCCGGTGCGTCGATGCGGTTGACGATGATCAGGCGGCTGAGATGGCGCGCCGCAGCCTGGTCCATGAAGCGCCGCGCCATCGGCTCGATGCCGGCAGCGGCGTTGATGACGATGGCCGCCGTTTCCACCGCTTCCAGCGCCGGCAGGCTGTGGCCGAGGAAGTCGGGGCCGCCGGGGGTGTCGAGCAGGTGGATGCGCGTGCCGGCGTGCTGCAGGTGCATCACCGCGGTGTGCAGCGAATGCTGCATGCGGCGCTCGAGCGGGTCGAAATCGCTGACGGTGCTGCCGCGCTCGACGTTGCCGGGCGTGTTGATGGCGCCGCTCTTGGCCAGCAGGGCTTCGGCCAGCGTGGTCTTGCCCGCCGCCGCGGGGCCCACCAGGGCCAGCGTGCGTATTCCCGAGGGCAGGTTGCCCGCAGGAAGGGCGGCGGGCAACGCCGGACTGCCTGCTGCTGGACTGGATGCGGGCATGGCGGATCTCCTTTGCAGGTGGCGCCGGTCAAAGGCCGAACTTCGCGAGCGGCGGACGTCCAGACTAGGCCAAGGCAGGCGAAACGACAATCGGGCGTGACATCCGAAACCCCTACCCCCCGCCGCGTGCTGCCCACGCTGGTGTTGGCGCAACTGGCGGGCACTTCGCCCTGGTTCGCCGTCAACGCCGTGATGCCCGAACTGCAGCGCGACTACGGCTACAGCGAGGCCGCGGTGGGCACGCTCAGCTCGGCGCTGCAGTTGGGTTTCATCGCCGGCACGCTGGTGTTTGCCTTGCTGGCCCTGGCCGACCGTTTTTCGGCGCGCCGCCTCTTCCTGCTCAGCACCTTGGCCGCGGCCGGCTGCACCTTGGGCGCGGCCGCCATGGCGCACAGCTACACCGGCTTGCTGATGTGGCGCGTGGCCACCGGCTTCTGCCTTGCGGGCATCTACCCCGTGGGTATGAAGATCGCGGCCCTGTGGTTTCCGCGCGGCCTCGGCACGGCCCTGGGCTGGCTGCTGGGGGCCTTGGTGCTGGGCAGTGCCAGCCCCTACCTGCTGCGTGCGGTGGGCGCGGCGCTGCCTTGGCAAAGTGTCTTCATCACCGTGGCTGTGGTGGCCGCACTGGCCGGTGCGGCGGTGGTGGGCTTGATCCCCGAACCGCCAAGGCGCGCCGCCGCGCCCTTGCGCCTGGGCGCCCTCACCAGCCTGTGGCGGGACGCGCGCACGCGCGCTTCGGTGTTCGGCTACTTCGGCCACATGTGGGAGCTCTACACCATGTGGGTGCTGATGCCGCTGGTGCTGGCCACGCGGCTGCAGGGCGCGGTAGCGGTGTCGGGCTGGGCCTTCGTGGTGCTGGGCGCGGGCGCGGCCGGCTGTGTGGCCGGCGGCCTGCTCGCGCCGCGCTGGGGCAGCGCGCGCGTGGCCGGCACGCAGTTGGCCACCAGTGGCCTGTGCTGCCTGGCCGCGCCCTGGTTGCTGGTGGCGCCCTTGCCCGTCTTCCTCACCTGGCTGGTGCTGTGGGGCATCACCGTGGCGGGCGATTCACCGCAGTTCAGCGCACTCACCGCCGCGAATGCGCCGCGTGAAGCGGTGGGCAGCGTGCTGACGCTCAGCAACAGCATCGGCTTCGGCATCTCGGCCCTCAGCATTGAACTTTTCGTGCGCCTGCTTGCCACCCACAGCCTGGCGCAGCTGCTGCCCTGGCTGGCCTTGGGGCCCTTGCTGGGCTTGCTGGCGCTGCGGCCGCTGCTGGCCCCGAGCCCGGTGCCGCAACGCGGGGCGTGACCAGCCCGCACCGCGCTTGGCCAGCGAGGCGGCCTACCGCGAACCGCCGCCACCCGGCAGCGCGCGCCGCCGCGCCGCCAGCGCCACGGCCAGGCCACCGGCCATCAGCAGCGCTGAGCCGGGCTCGGGCACCAGCGAGATGCTGCCCTGGTGCGTGAAGCTGGCCAGCGCCTGCGTGTCGCTGATGAACTGGCCGCTTCCGGTGAAGCTGGCGCTGCCTGTGGCATTGGCAAAGAGTCCGGAGCCGCCGGTGAAGGTGGTCAGGCCCAGCAACTGCAGCAGGCCCGGGCCTGCGCCCGGCGAGGCCAGCACGGTGAAGCTGCCCAGGAGCTCATCGCCGTTGTCTGCGATGAAGCGGTTGGTACCGCTGCCCTGGCCGGTGGACATGTCGACGATGTCGGTGGAGGTGTAGGCGACGATGTTGTAGCCCGCCATGCCGAAGCTGCCACTCCCGGTGGTCTGGGTCTGGAAGCGCAGCACCGGGCCCACCGGGTTGATGACCTCGACGACCTGCGCGGTGCCTTGCACTTGCGCTGAGAAGTCATTCGCAGCGGCTGTCTGGGGGCTGAGCGCGGCGCCTGAAAGTGCCAGGGCGGCGGCGGTGCGGCCGAGCGGGGTGGAATGGCTGGACATGGACTGTCTCCGTGGGTTGGGGGTGCACCCATTGCACGGCGAGCGCCCGTGCGGCGCCACGGGGCGCCAGTCCCGCGGCGCGCTGCGGGGCGGCGGCGGCCGGGACGGGCGTCCCGAAATTTCTCGCGCGCTCAGCCGTAGCCGAGCTCGCGCGCGCGAACCACGGCTTGCGGCCGGCCTTCCACACCCAGGCGCGTGTAGAGCTGCGACAAGGCGTTGCGCACCGTCTTCTCCGCCAGGCCCAGGTGCGCCGCGATCTGCGTGTTGTCGCAGCCTTGCGCCACCAGCCGCAGCAGTTCACGTTCACGCGCGGTGTGCGGTGCGGCGCCTGCAGGGCCTGCCGCGGCGGCCAGCACGGACAGCGGCGCGCGCAGGAAGGCGCTGACGGCATCGCACAGCTGCTCGAAAGCGCCGTCGCCATCGAGCGGGATGTGGTTGCGTCCGTCCAGCGCCACGAAGCGTGCGCCGGGAATGGCGCCAGCCAGTTCCAGCCCATGGCCCGCAGCCACGGCGGCGTCATGCGTGCAATGCAGCACCAGCGTTGGGCAGCGCGGTTGCGGCAACAGGGCCCGCACGTCCAGCTGCAGGCGCGCTGGTCGTCGCTGGGCGCGCCGGCCAGCGTGCCGCGCGCGTAGCCGCCCAGCAGCACCAGGTGGCTGACGCGTTCCGGGTGGCGCGCCGCGTAGGCGATGGCGGGCGCGGCGCCGCCCGATATGCCCATCAGGGCCAGGCGCTGCAGGCCGGCGGCGTCGGCCACCACTTCCAGCTCCTCGACGGCGGTGTCCAGCGACAGGGGCGTGGTGTCGGCTTCCGACATGCCGCAGCCGCGTTCGTCGTAGCGGTAGACGCGCAGATCGCGCCCCATGCGCTGCAGCCAGGGCTGCCAGATGGGTGAGCGCACATCGTGCGCCACATGCGTCATCCAGTGCGCGGCACGCAGCAGCGGCGGGCCGCGCCCGCTGGCGGCCCAGGCCAGCCGCGCGCCAGACGCCAGGTGCGCGAACCGGATATCCTGTTCGAGCGCCATGGCGGGCCTGCAGCTCTCGGCGGGCCTTACTGGAAGGCCACCTCGGCAAAGCTGCGCAGCTTGCGGCTGTGCAGGCTGCCCGGCCGTTCCTGGCGCAGCAGTTCCACCGCGCGCATGCCGATGCGCAGGTGCTGGTCGACGCGCTCGCGGTAGAAGGTGTTGGCCATGCCCGGCAGCTTGATCTCACCGTGCAGCGGCTTGTCGCTCACGCACAGCAAGGTGCCGTAGGGCACGCGGAAGCGAAATCCGTTCGCGGCGATGGTGGCGCTTTCCATGTCCAGCGCCACGGCGCGACTCTGGCTGAACCGGCGCTCGGGCCCCGCGTTCGGCAGCAGCTCCCAATTCCTGTTGTCCGTGCTCGCCACGGTGCCCGTGCGCAGGATGCGCTTGAGCTCGTACCCCTCAAGCTTCGTGATGTCGGCCACCGCCTGCTCCAGCGCCACCTGCACTTCGGCCAGCGCGGGAATCGGCACCCACAGCGGCAGCTCTTCGTCGAGCACGTGGTCTTCACGCATGTAGGCGTGGGCCAGCACGTAATCACCCAGCTGCTGGCTGTTGCGCAGGCCGGCGCAGTGGCCCAGCATCAACCAGGCATGCGGGCGCAGCACGGCCACGTGGTCGGTGATGGTCTTGGCGTTGGCCGGGCCGACGCCGATGTTGACCATCGTGATGCCGCTGTTGTCGGCCCGGCGCAGGTGGTAGGCCGGCATCTGCGGCAGGCGCGGTGGCGGTGCGCCGAGCTCATCGCCCGGCAAGGCAGCGCTGCCGGCGCGGCGCGTGACGACGTTGCCCGGCTCGACGAAGGCGTCGTACTCGCTGGCGCTGTCGGCCATCAGGGCGTGGCCGAGCTTGATGAACTCGTCGATGTAGAACTGGTAGTTCGTGAAGAGCACGAAGTTCTGGAAGTGCTCGGGCGCGGTGCCGGTGTAGTGGCGCAGGCGGTGCAGCGAGTAGTCCACCCGCGGCGCGGTGAACAGCGCCAGCGGCTGCGCTTCACCGGCCGCCGGGTTGTGCGTGCCGTTGGCGATGCCGTCGTCCATCGCCGCCAGGTCGGGCAGGTCGAAGAGGTCGCGCATCTTCAGCCGCCGCTCGTGCGGCATGCTGCCTTCGAGGTGGTCGTGTTCGGCCAGCGAGAAGTGCACCGGTATCGGCTGCGCGCTGGTGCCCACCTCGATGGGCACGCCGTGGTTCTTCAGCAGCAGGCGGAACTGTTCGAGGTAGTAGTTGGCGAAGAGATCGGGCCGCGTGACGGTGATCTCGAAGGTGCCCGGCCCGGCCACGAAGCCGTAGCTCAGGCGCGAATCGGCGCGTGCCACGGTGCTGGTGCGCACGCGCACGAAGGGGTAGCAGGCGCGCACCGGTTGGCCGTCGTCTTCACCCGCCACGAAGCGGCGCAGGCTCTCGCGCAGGTGCTGGATGCTGCTGTTGTAGATGGCCTGCACCTGGGCCAGCGCGGCCTCGGCGTCATCGAACTTGGCCGGCGCGATGAAAAGCGGCAAGGAAGTCATGTCGATTTGCTCTTCTTGTTTTGCACGCCCGATTATCGGCGGCCTCCCATGACAAGCGACCTGCCGCCTGCGGCTAGAGGATGTAGCGCGACAGGTCCTCGTCGTGCGCCAGCTCGGCCAGGCGCTCGTTCACCGCCGCAGCGTCGACCACCACGGTCTGCCCGCTGCGGTTGGGCGCGTCGAAGCTGATCTCGTCGAGCAGCCGCTCCATCACCGTGGCCAGGCGGCGCGCGCCGATGTTCTCGGTGCGCTCGTTCACCTCGAAGGCAATCTGCGCCAGGCGCTGCACGCCTTCGGGCCGCACCTCCAGCGTCACGCCCTCGGTAGCCAGCAGGGCCTGGTACTGCTTGATCAGGCTCGCGTGCGTGCTGGTGAGGATGGCCTCGAAATCCTGCACGCTGAGTGACTGCAGTTCCACACGGATGGGGAAGCGGCCCTGCAGCTCGGGAATGAGGTCGCTGGGCTTGGCGAGGTGGAAGGCACCGCTGGCGATGAACAGCATGTGGTCGGTCTTGACCATGCCGTATTTGGTGCTGACGGTGGTGCCTTCCACCAGCGGCAGCAGGTCGCGCTGCACGCCCTGGCGGCTGACTTCGGCGCCGCCGTGCTCTTGCCGGCTGGCCACCTTGTCGATCTCGTCGATGAAGACGATGCCGTTGCCTTCCGCATTCGCCAGCGCCGCGGCGCGCAGCTCGTCTTCGTTGACGCGCTTGCCGGCTTCTTCGTCGATGAGCTGCTGCCGCGCTTCTGAAATCTTCAGCTTGCGCGTCTTGCGCTTTTGGCCGCCCGCCTGCGAGAACAGGCCCTTCAGCTGCTCGGCCATTTCTTCCATGCCGGGCATGCCTTGTGCGCCCAGGATCTCCAGCGTCGGCTTGGCCTCGGCCAGGTCGATCTCGATCTCCTTGTCGTCGAGGCTGCCTTCGCGCAGGCGCTTGCGCATCACCTGGCGCGCGGTGTTGTCGGCGGGTGCTGACGATGATGCAGACGGGCTGTCGAAACCCATGCGCGCAGCTTCCCGCGGCGGCGGCACCAGCACGTCGAGCAGGCGGTCTTCGGCGGCGTCCTCGGCGGCCGCACGCTGGCGCCGCATCTGGCGTTCGCGCTCTTCCTTGATGGCCACTTCCACCAGATCACGCACGATGGTGTCGACATCCTTGCCGACATAACCCACCTCGGTGAACTTGGTCGCCTCCACCTTGATGAAGGGCGCGTCGGCCAGGCGCGCCAGGCGGCGCGCGATCTCGGTCTTGCCCACGCCCGTGGGGCCGATCATCAGGATGTTCTTCGGCGTGATCTCGGTGCGCAGGCTGCCTTCCACCTGCTGGCGCCGCCAGCGGTTGCGCAGCGCGATGGCCACCGCGCGCTTGGCGGCGTTCTGGCCGACGATGTGTTTGTCGAGCTCGGAGACGATTTCCTGGGGTGTCATGCTCAAGCGCCTTCCCCCAGCGTTTCGACGATGTGGTTGTGGTTGGTGTAGATGCAGATGTCGCCGGCAATCTCCAGCGAGCGCTTCACGATGTCGGCCGGCGCCATCTCGGTGTGCGCCAGCAGCGCCCGCGCTGCGGCCTGGGCGTAGGCGCCGCCCGAGCCGATGGCGACGATGCCGTGTTCGGGCTCGAGCACATCGCCGTTGCCGGTGATGATGAGTGAGCAGGTGCGGTCGGCCACCGCCAGCATCGCTTCCAGGCGACGCAGCACGCGGTCGGTGCGCCAGTCCTTGGTCAGCTCGATGGCTGCGCGCTGCAGATGGCCCTGGTGTTTTTCGAGCTTGGCCTCGAAGCGCTCGAACAGCGTGAAGGCGTCGGCCGTGGCGCCGGCAAAGCCGGCCAGCACCTGTTCGCGGTAAAGCTTGCGCACCTTGCGCGCGCTGCTCTTGACGACGATGGTGCCCAAGGTGACCTGGCCGTCGCCGCCGATGGCGACGAGCGGCCCGCGGCGCACGCTGACGATGGTGGTGCCGTGAAAATTCTCCATGGGTGCTGAGGTGAGGACGAAGCCTCCCAGATCAAGGACATGCGTGGAACCGGCTCTGCCGGGCCGCTGCATGAGCCCCCTCGGGGGGTGGCGACCGACGGGAGCCAGGGGGCTCCATTACACCTTCCGCACCTGGACTTTCGCGTGCTCGTTGATCCCCATCGCGCCGAAGAACAGCGCCACCAACCGGTGCGTGTCGACGAACTGCACCGCGCGGCCTTCCGAGCGCTTGGAGAGCACCCAGTTCAGCAGGTCGCCGGCTGCGATGAAGTCGACACGAATCAGCCGCGAGCAGCTCACGCTCACCACCGGCGCGTTGGTCAGCTCGCTCTGCAGCTTGGCCAGCGTGGAACCGATGTCTCCGACGAGCTGGCCCGACAGCTCGACATGCGCCACCTCCACCTGCCCGGGCACGTGGCCGCCTTCGTCGAGCAGACTGGATTCCATGAAGCCGGTGGAGACGTCGCTGATCATCGAGAGATCGGGCTGGCGCGTGCTCTGCCCGCCACTGCTGATGTGCACCTTGCAGCGCGTCGGTTCCCAGCTCGGCGGGCTGACCTCGTAGGTCACGCAGTAGTCGATGGCTGCTTCGTCGAACTGGTCGGGCCGGTTGGCCAGGCGCAATGCGTCCAGGCGCGTCAGCCAGAAGGCCGGGTCGGCGTCGCGCACGCCGGTGGGGGCGGCTTCGGCCAGCACCTGGAACAGGCGCTCACCACCGATCCAGCGCAGCTCGATGACCTGGCCGCTCCACAGGCGCAACAGCGCCGAGAGCTGCATCGCCGCCTCGGCGTCGATGAGCTTGAGCTGGTGCCAGTCGAAGACCCACGGCAGCGGCATCTGCAGGGTCTGCGAGCGCAGCCGCGCCACGGCCTCGATGTCCAGGTGCTCGGGCGCCAGCCAGCCCACGTCGATGCTGCCGCGCGTCGGCGCAGCTTCGTTGATGGCCGGCGCATCGGCCTGCGCGTCAGCCACCAGCTTGGGCAGCGAATACCACTGTGGCGCGCTCCAGCCGAACTGCTGCGCGTACTCGACGGCCAGGCTCTCGAAGCGCTGTTGCTGGCCGGTGGCGCGATAGAGATCGAACAGCACCAGCCAGGTTTCTGCATGTTGGCCGCGCGGGCCGTCCTCGGCCGTGAGGCGCTGCAGCGCTTCTTCACACTGGGCGAAATCGGCGTTGGCGAACGAGATCACGGCCTCGTCGAGCTCGGGGTCGTGCACCACCTCGCTGACCTCTACGGCGAACGGACTGCTGAAGTCGCTGACGTCACCGCTGCTGGCGCCAGGCAACGGCACGGGCCGCTCGGCGGCGTAGACGGGCGCCAGCGGCGCCATCGAAGGCCCAGGGCCGGCGGTCTCGAAAGAAACCGCGGCCAGGGGTGCCAGCGGGGGCAGACCGTTGCCCATCTGCACCGGCGCGGGTGCTGCTGCCGGTGGCAGGTTGCGCACGGGCGCAGGCGCCTGTGGAGCCGGGCGGTAGGCCGGTTCGTCCTCGGGCAGGCGCCCTTCATAAGCGGCGCGCAGCACGCTGCTGTCGGTGCCTTCGCGGGAGTCCCGCGACTCGCGTGCATCACGTGCGGCGGCGGGCGTTGGGGGCAGCACGCTGTTCAGCCCGACGGCCCGGTTGCGCGTGCTGCTGAAGCCGGCATCGCCGACCATCTGCTGTTCGATCTCGTCGATCTTGGCCTTCACGCCATCGGTGCGGGCCGTGGGGCTGTCGGGCAGGCGGGCTTCCGAGTCGTCCAGCCTTGAGGAGGTCCCCAAGGAGGCCAGCTGCTCGGGCGAGAGACCCTCGCGCCGCACACGGCGCAGCATGTCGAACTCGCGTTTGCGCACGAAATCGTTGCGCCGCTTGCGCTCGATCATCGCCTTCAGCTCGGACTTCTCGAGCTCGAGCTCGCGCGTGTCTTCCTGGCGGGAACCGAGCTCCGTCCAATCGGTGGTCGGGTTCGCGACGAAGCGCGCCACCTTGCGGAAGAAACTCTCGTTCTCGGACATGGCTGGGATGGTACGCCAGGGTCGAAAAAAGACCTGGTCTGGCCGGGCTAGTCCCCGAACATCTTCTGCTTCAGCTCGCGGCGCTGCTGGGCTTCGAGCGAGAGCGTGGCCGTCGGGCGCGCCAGCAGGCGCTGCAGGCCGATGGGTTCGCCGGTTTCGTCGCAGAAGCCGTATTCGCCGGTGTCCAGCCGCGTCAGGGATTGCGCGACCTTCTTCAGCAGCTTGCGCTCGCGGTCACGCGTGCGCAGCTCCAGTGCATGCTCTTCTTCGATGGTGGCGCGATCGGCCGGATCGGGCACGATGCTGGTGTCTTCACGCAGATGCTCGGTGGTTTCGCCGGCATTGCTGAGCAGGTCGTCCTTCTGCTTCTGCAGCTGCGCGCGGAAGAAGTCGATCTGCTTGTCATTCATGTACTCGCTGTCGGGCATGGCCAGCAGCTCGTCCACCGTGAGTTCACGGCCGGGCTTGCTCTTCCAGGCGTTGGCGAGCTTGGGGTCGCGCTGGCGCGCGTTCTTGGGCAGATCGGCCGCCTCGGTCATGCTGCGCGCCGAGGGCGCGGCCGGGGCGAAGCGGTCGGTGAACCGGTTCACCGCCTGGGCGGGTGCCGGGCTCGGCAGCTGGTTCTGGGGCGCGGCCTTCTGGGCTGCCTTCTGCGCGGCGCTTTTGGGCGCGGGCGCTTTCACGTGCAGGGCGGGTGAGGGCGCGGGGGCGGGGGTCGGCGGCGGGGCTGGGGGATTCGGGGGAACCACGGTCACGGGGGAGGCTACTTTCGGTGCGGTTTTCACCGCTGTTTTGACGGCCGCGGCTTTGGGCGCGGGGGTCGCTACAGCTTTGGCGGCGGGTTTGGCGGCGGGCTTCGCCGCCGTTTTCGCCGCCGTTCTCGGTGCGGGTTTGGCAGCCGGCTTGGCGGCCGGCTTGGTGGGTGCAGGGGCGGCCTTGGGGCTCGCGGGAGCGGCCTTGGTCTTGCTGGCGGCCGCGGTCTTGGCCGGTGGCTTGCTCACGGGAACCTCCTCGCCTGTCGATTACGCCTGGTCGGGCATCGGTGTCTGGAGCCCTGCGCAAGGCAAGGCGCTCTTCTGGCGCACCCCGCCTGCGCGGGGCCTTGCCTCGCCCAGGGGCTTGCAAGGCGCGCGATTGTAGCCACGCCCCCGGCCGGCTCACGCCGACCGCCGATTCAGACCAGGCACTGCTCCAGGCCCTGCATCAACAGCTCTTTGGGCAGATTGATGCCGATGAACACCATCTTGCTGATCTTTTCTTCGCCGGGGGCCCACTTCGGGCCCAGGTCGCTGCCCATCAGCTCGTGCACGCCCTGGAAGATGACCTTGCGCTCGCTGCCCTTCATGAACAGCACGCCCTTGTAGCGCAGCAGCTTGGGGCCGAAGACCTGCACGATGCCGCCGAGAAAGTCTTCCAGCTTGGCCGGGTTGAAGGCCCTGTTGCTGCGGAAGACGAAGCTCTTCACGTCGTCGTCATGGGCGTGGTGTGCCGGGTGGTCGCAATGCTCGCCATGCTCGTGGTCGTGGTCGTGGTGCGCATGGTCGTGATGCGCGTGGTCATGCTGCTCGGCGGCCAGGAATTCGGGGTCGATCTCGAGCTTGGCGTTGAGGTTGAAGCCCTTCAAGTCGAAGACGCTGGCGATGGGCACGTCGCTGAAATGCACCTTGCGCACTGGCGCGCGCGGGTTCATGTGCTTGATGCGGTGGATGAGCGCCGCGGTGTCGGCCTCGCTGCACAGCTCGCTCTTGCTGAGGAAGATCTGGTCGGCAAAGCCGATCTGTCGACGGGCTTCTTGCCGATCGTTGAGCTGTTGCTCGGCGTGCTTGGCGTCCACCAGCGTCAGGATGCTGTCGAGCACGTAGCTCTCGGCGATCTCGTCGTCGATGAAGAAGGTCTGCGCCACGGGCGTGGGGTCGGCCAGGCCGGTGGTCTCGATGACGACGCGGTCGAACTGCAGTTCACCCTTGCGGCGCTTCTCGGCCAGGTCGGCCAGCGTGGTGCGCAGGTCTTCGCGGATGGTGCAGCAGACGCAGCCGTTGTTCAGCTGGATGATCTGCTCGCGCGTGTCCGAGACCAGGATCTCGTTGTCGATGTTCTCTTCACCGAACTCGTTTTCGATGATGGCGATCTTCTGACCATGGGCCTCCGACAGCACGCGCTTGAGCAGCGTGGTCTTGCCCGAGCCGAGGAAGCCGGTGAGGATGGTGGCGGGGATCAGGCTGGAGACGGTAGGGCTGGTCGGCATGGTGGTTCTCTCGGTGTCTCTCTGGGCGGAGGGGGCAGCAGTTGGGGGCGGCCGGCAGCTAAACAAGCCCGCCGACCCGGCTTCACGACGTGGCAGGCGGCGGCGCAGCGCCAAACCGGCCCAGATGGGGCAACAGGGCGCGGTAGGGCGCCAGCAGCAACACGGCCATCGCGGCCTTGACGGCGAGGTCGCCGCCGGTGAGCGTCAGCCAGTTCATCTCGCTGCCGGCGAAGGCGAGGAAGAAGAACACGGCGGTGTCCACCGCGCTGGCCACGAGCGAGCCCCACAGCGGCGCCTTCCACCATGTGGCCTGGCGCCAGCGGTTGAAGACGACGATGTCCATGGCCTGCGCGATGATGAAGGCGGCGCCTGAGGCCAGCGCGATGCGCCACGGCGCGAGCGCCAGTGACACCACCACCGCCACCGCAAAACCCGCCCACGCGACACGCCGTGCCGCGGCCGGGCCGAGGGCGCGGTTGGTGAGGTCGGTGACGAGGAACACCAGTGGATAGCTGAAGGCGCCCCAGGTCAGCCAGTCGTTGATGGGGTGCTGCACCAGCAGGTTCGACAGCACGATGACGGCGGCCATGGTGGTGACCGGCCAAACAAGCGGCCACACCAGCGGCCAGGCCAGGGTTCTCGGTGACGGTTTCATGCGCGCCGTGGCTGCAACGGGGTCGTGATTGTCGCCGCTGCGGGGCCTGGGCCAAGGCGGCTCGGTTATTCTTGGCGTCCCTCTCCACTGCCGGCACCTCCCTCAGTGTCCGACCCTGCATCTCACAGGTCTGCACGCGCCGCCCCGGCCGCGCGTGCAGACCGCAGACCCTTCTTCCAGCGCCTGATCGAGTTCATCTCGCCCGGGCCGGACAGCAAGGACGAACTCATCCGGACCCTGGCCGAAGCCGAAGACCGCGAGCTCATCGAGCCCGAGTCGCGGCTGATGCTGGAAGGTGTGCTGCGCATGGCCGACATGACGGCCGGCGACGTGATGGTGCCCACGCCGCGCATGGACCTGCTCGACATCGCGGCCGACTATGACGAGTTGCTGGGACTGGTGATCGACACCGCGCACTCGCGCTTCCCGGTCTACGACGGCG
>JANMMD010000171.1:0-12163 GCA_031372905.1 Betaproteobacteria bacterium | reverse complement strand
CTGGCGCCAGGCCACGCCACCCGATGCACCCAACCGCTTCGTCATCAACATCCAGCCCGACCAGGCCACCGCTTTCCGCGGCACGCTGGACGAAGCCGGCGTGAAGAACTACGACTGGTACCCGATGATCCGCGGCCGCCTCGTGGCCATCAACGGCAAACCCGCCAAGGCCAGCGACTACAGCGACGAACGCGCCTCGCGGCTGGTGGAGCGCGAATTCAACTTGAGCCACAGCGGCAAGGAGCCGGCCGGCAACGCGGTGGTGGCCGGCCGCTGGGTGGACGACGAGGCCGGAGGCCTGAGCGTGGAAGAAGGCCTGGCGCAGCAGCTTGGCCTGAAGCTGGGCGACACCTTGACTTTCGACATCGCGGGCCAGCCGCGCGAGGGCCGCATCAGCAGCCTGCGCAAGGTGGATTGGGGCTCGATGCGCGTCAACTTCTTCGTGATGTTCCCGCAGGCCAGCATGGGCGATGTGCCGCTGACCTACATCAGCGCCTTCCGCGCGCCAGGGACGGTCGGCGCCATGCCGGCGCCAGCCGCGGCTTCGGCTGCTGTTGCGGCTGCTGCCGCGGCCCCTGGCCCGAGCTTCGACAACCGCCTCAGCCGCGACTTTCCCAACATCACGAGCGTGGATGTCTCGGCCAGCATCGCGCAGGTGCAGCGGGTGCTCGACCAGGTCGTGCGCGCGGTGGAATTCCTGTTCGGCTTCACGCTCATCGCGGGCCTGGTGGTGCTGTTCGCGGCCATCTCGGCCACGCGCGAAGCGCGCTCGCGCGAGTTCGCCATCATGCGGGCCCTGGGCGCCGGCAGCCGCCTGCTCGCCCAGGTACAGCGCACCGAGCTGCTGGGCGTGGGCGCGCTGGCCGGCCTGCTGGCCTCGCTGGTGGCCATGGTGCTGGGCTGGGCGCTGGCGCGCTTTGCGTTTCAGTTCGCGTGGACCCCGTCGCCCTGGGTGCCGCTGATGGGCACCGTGGCCGGCGCCGTGCTGGCGCTGATGGCGGGCTGGTGGGGCCTGCGCGAGGTGCTGCGCAGGCCGGTGCTGGAAACGCTGCGCAGCGCCGGCGCGGTTTGAAGGCGCGCGGCTAGAAGGTTTCCCAGTCGCTGTCGCCAGCGCTGGCCACCATCGTCGGTGCCGGGGCGGGTGCCGGCGCATGAGCCGACGTATGTGCCGGCGTACGTTCCGGGGTACGTGCCGGCGTAGGTGCCGAAGCCGGTGACGTGGCGGCGGTCGCCACGGGCTTCGGGCTGAGCTTGGGTGCGGCCAGGGCCGGGGCTTTCGCGGGCGTCCTGGCACTCGCCTTGGCCTGCGCCACGACCGACTTGGCCACCTTCACCGCCGGTGCAGCGGGCGCGGCAGCGACCGCCATCACCGCCGTGCCGAGTTGAAAACCGCCCACCACCGCGGCCAGCTTGGAGGCCTGCTCGTGCAGGCTTTCCGCCGCCGCAGCGCCTTCTTCCACCAGCGCTGCGTTCTGCTGCGTCATGCGGTCGAGATCGGACACCGCGGTGTTGATCTGGCCCAGGCCGCTGCTTTGCTCGCCGGCCGCGGCGCTGATCTCGCCGATGATGTCGGTCACCCGCTGCACGCTGGCCACGATCTCGCTCATCGTGCTGCCCGCATCGGCCACCAGGCGGGTGCCTGATTCCACCTTGTCGACGCTGGCGCCGATCAGTGCCTTGATCTCCTTGGCCGCCTCGGCGCTGCGCTGCGCCAAGCTGCGCACTTCGCTGGCCACGACGGCAAAACCGCGCCCCTGCTCACCGGCACGCGCGGCTTCCACGGCAGCGTTCAAGGCCAGGATGTTGGTCTGGAAGGCGATGCCGTCGATGGTGCCGATGATGTCGGCGATGCGCTTGCTGCTGGTGTTGATGTCTTCCATCGTCGTGACCACCTGGGCCACCACGCTGCCGCCGCGCTGCGCCACCGTGCTGGCCGAACCGGCCAGCTGGTTGGCGGTGCGCGCCGAATCCGCGGTCTGGCGCACGGTGACGGTCAACTGCTCCATGCTGCTGGCGCTTTGCTGCACGCGGCTGGCGGCCTGCTCGGTGCGTTGGCTCAGATCGAGGTTGCCACTGGCGATCTCACGTGCGGCGGTGCCGATGTGGTCGGTGGCAGCGCGCACAGTCAACATCGAGTGGCGCAGCTTGTCCACCATGTCCGACAGGCTGCGCACCAGGTCGCCGATCTCGTCGTCGGAGCGGCTGCTCATCTGCGTGTCCAGCCTGCCGGCGGCCACTTCCTGGCTCAGGCGCACGGCGCCGGCGATGTCGGCCACGACGCGGCTTTGCAGCCGCCACGCGGCAAACAGCGCGCCGCCGGTGGCCAGCAGCAGCAGCACGCCCAGTGTCGTGGTCAGGCGCAGGCTGGCTGCATCCGCCGCATTGGCGCGTTCGGTCTGCAGCGCTTCGTTGCGCGCCACCATGCCCTGCATGGCCTTGGCCAACTGGCCGTAGGTGTCTTCGGCGGCGCGCATCGCGCCAATACCGACGTTGGGGTCGACGCCGCTCAGGTCGATGGCCTTGTCGGTCTGCTTCAGGTACTGGGCCAGCAAGGGCGCGGCAGCGGCTGCACCCTCGGTGATGGCCGCGTCATTGCCGCTGTTCCCGGGCATGGCCTCGACGACGCGCTTGACGCCGTCGACCTGCTTGGCCAGATCGGCCCGCTTGGCCTTCACCTGGGCCTCATCCATCGAGGCGATGAGCGCCAGCGTGCGAAACACTTCGGCGCGCACCTGGCCCAGCTGTTCGGTCGCCTGCCCGGTGGTCTTGAAGTTGTCGAGGTTGGCCTCGTTCGATGCCCGCAGCGCGACGCCCTGCCGCCAGTCCAGCGTGGCGTAGGTGGCACCGGCGGCCAAGGCCACCAGGGCCGTCACCAAAGGCGGCAACAGGAGTTTTTTTCCGAGCTTCATGGGGCGGTCCGAAACCGGGGGTTCAGGGGTAGACGCCACCGCAGACCGCGGTTTCGCCCAGCTTCTCGCAATACATCACCTTCGGCTCGACCTTCTTGCTCACCGGGTTGGTGAACTTGTATTCCTGCCAGGCGCCGGCCGGCTTGGCCTTGACCATCGCCACCCGTTCCTTGACGAAGTACTTGCCGTCGATGTCGGTGAGGTCGATGAGATCGCGGCCGATCTGCTTGGGGTTGGCGCCGTGCGCGAGGCACTTGCCGTCCAGGCCGTAGACCACGAGGTAGAGGTCGCGGTCGATGAAGGGGCCGGCCTTGTCGCTGATGGCGGCATAGCCCTTCTCGACGCCGTTGGCCTTGATGAAGGCCACGCCCTTCTTGACCATCGCGACGGCGTCGTCCTTGGTCGCGTCGGCAGCGCCGAGAGCGGGCAGGGCAGCCAGCGTGGAAAAGGCGACGAGTGCGGGAATGAGGAATTGGCGCATGGTGTGTCTTTCGGGGTCAGTTGTTGATGAGGCCCATGTCGGCACTGCTCATCAGGCCTTCGATGTCCATCAGGATGAGCATGCGATGGACTTCCTTCTCACCTTGGCCGTTCTTCACGGTGCCGATGCCGGTGATGTAGGAGGCGTCGACGCTGGAGCTCAGCTCCGGCGCCGGCTTGATCTCTTCCTTGCTGAGCTCCAGCACGTCGGAGACCGAATCGACCACCGCACCGACGACGCGGCCGCGCACGTTCAGCACCACCACCACGGTGAAGGTGTTGTATTCGGCCGTGTCGCAACCCAGTTTCAGGCGCAGGTCGATGATGGGCACGATGACACCGCGCAGGTTCACGACGCCCTTGACGAAGTTGGGCGCGTTGGCGATGCGGGTGGGTTGCTCGTAGGAGCGGATCTCCTGCACGCGCAGGATGTCGATGCCGTACTCCTCGGCGCCGAGGCGGAAGGTGAGGAATTCACCGCCCTGCGAGGTGCGGCCCGCGGACCCGACGGCGCTCGCGGCAGCTGCGGCGCTGGCGCGCTCGGCCTCGTGGCGGGCAACGTGGCTGGCTTCGGCAATCATCTCCATGGCATTTCCTAGCGGTGTGAGGCGGTAAGTTGTTATCGGATGCGTGCGCCGTGGCTGTAGCCCTGGCTCGTTTCGATGGTGTGTGGTGTGACCTGCGACGGTCTTGCGCTCAGGCTGCCTTCAGCCGGAAGCTGCCCACCAGCCGGCCCAGGCGCGACACCTGGTCCTTCAAGCTCTCTGCGGCGGCAGCGCCTTCTTCCACCAGCGCGGCGTTCTGCTGCGTCATCTGGTCCAGGCCGGCCACGGCTTCGTTGACCTGGCGCAGGCCGGTGCTCTGCTCACTGGTGGCTGCGCTGATCTCGCCGATGACATCGGTGACGCGCTGCACGCCGCCCACGATGTCGCCCATGGCGCTGCCCGCGTCCTGCACCAGGCGTGTGCCGGCGTCGACGCTCTCGACGCTGCGCTGGATCAGGGTCTTGATCTCCTTGGCCGCTTCGGCGCTGCGCTGCGCCAGGCTGCGCACTTCGCTGGCCACCACGGCGAAACCGCGGCCCTGTTCTCCGGCGCGTGCAGCTTCCACCGCGGCGTTCAGCGCCAGGATGTTGGTCTGGAAGGCGATGCCATCGATGGTGCCGATGATGTCGGCGATCTTCTTGCTGCTGGTGTGGATGTCGTTCATCGTCGTCACCACCTGCGCCACCACGCTGCCACCGCGTGCGGCGGCTGCGCTGGCGGCGCTGGCCAGCTGGTTGGCCGTGCGTGCGCTCTCGGCGGTCTGGCCGACGGTGCCGGTCAGCTCCTCCAGGCTGCTGGCGGCCTGTTGCAGGTTGGCCGCGGTTTGCTCGGTGCGACCGCTCAAATCCTGGTTGCCGGTGGCGATCTGGGTGCTGGCCGTGCCGATCGACTCGCTGCCCTGCTGCACCTCGCCCACCAGGCTGCGCAGCGACGCCTGCATCTTCACCAGCGAATGCTGCATCTCGGCGATCTCGTCGCGCCCCGCGATCTGCATCTCGCCCGAAAGGTCGCCGGTGGCGATGAGTTCCGTGGCAGCCACGGCACTGCGCAGCGGCTGCGTCACCGAACGCGTGATGGCCCAGCCGAAAGCGGCGGCCACCAATGCGGCCACGCCCAGGGAGCCCAGCAGCACAAGCTTGCTGCTGTTCACGTCGGCCTCGAGCAGCGCGGTGCCGGTCTTCACGCGGCCCTGCTGGTAGCTGGCGAGGCTTTCGATGGCGGCGACATAGGCCTCCGAGGCCGGCAGCATCTGGCTGCTCAGGCTCTGCTGGGCGGCTGCACTGTCACCGCCCTTCATCTTGCTCAGTACCTCGGCGCGGGCCTTGACGTAGGTCTCGCGCTGGCTGCCGATGACGGCCAGCAGCGCCTTGCCCTGGTCGCTGTCGATGGCTTCGGAGAGCTGCTGCTGCAGCGTCGAGATGCGCTCGGAGGTGAGCTTCATCTGGGGCGAGAAGAAGCCATCGACCTCGGCGGCGCCGCCCGATTTGGCAATCGCCAGCGCGCGTGTCACGTTCAGCTGCACCAGGCCGCGCCAGTCGTCGGCGACGGCAGCGCGGCGCTGCATTTCGATGAGGCGCGCGTTGTCGGCGCCGAGGTGTTCGAGCCGGGAATACATGAGGGCCACGATGGCAACCATCAGGGCCACCACGGCTCCGAAGCCCAGGGCCAGCCGGGTGCCGATCTTGATGCGGTTCAGTTCGAGCACGATGGCTCCTTTCGGATCAGTGGCGGGACTGACGGTTCAGGCAGTAAGGCGTGGTGCATGCGCGCGCTTTCAATGCCGTGAACGGCGCACCAGCGAGCCGACGTCGAGGATCAATGCGACGCGGCCGTCGCCCATGATGGTGGCGCCCGAGACATCGTCGACCTTGCGGTAGTTGCTCTCCAGGTTCTTCACCACCACCTGTTGCTGGCCGAGCAGCTCGTCCACCAGGAGGGCCACGCGGCCGCCCTCGGCCTCGACGACGACCATGATGTTGCTGCTCTTCTCGAAGTCGAAACGCGGCACCTGGAAGATGCGTTCGAGGTCCACCACCGGCATGTACTCGTCGCGCACTTCCACGACGCGGCCGCTGCCGCCGATGGTCTTCACCATGCCGGGCTGGACCTGGAAACTCTCCACCACGCTGGACAGCGGCAGGATGTAGCACTCTTCGCCCACGCCCACGCTCATGCCGTCCATGATGGCCAGCGTCAGCGGCAAGCGCACGCGCACCGTCATGCCGTAGCCCTCGGCGCTGTCGATCTCCACCGTGCCACCCAGGGCGGTGATGTTCTTCTTCACCACGTCCATGCCGACACCGCGGCCCGAGACGTCGGTGACGACCTCGGCGGTGCTGAAGCCGGGCGCGAAGATGAGGCTGTAGACCTCGGAATCCGTCATTGAATCGGGTGCGTCGAGGCCGCGCTCGCGCGCTTTCTGCAGCAGCTTGCCGCGGTTCAGGCCCTTGCCGTCGTCGCGCACCTCGATGACGATGCTGCCGCCCTGGTGGGTGGCAATCAGCGTGATGGTGCCGTGCTCGGGCTTGCCCTTGGCGATGCGTTCTGCCGGCATCTCGATGCCGTGGTCGCAGCTGTTGCGCACCAGGTGCGTCAGCGGGTCGGTGATCTTCTCCACCAGGCCCTTGTCGAGCTCGGTGGCCTCGCCCACCTGCACCATCTCGACCTTCTTGCCCAGCTTGGCCGCGAGGTCGCGCAGCATGCGCGGGAAGCGGTTGAAGACCATGGCCATCGGAATCATGCGGATGGACATCACCGCTTCCTGCAGGTCGCGTGTGTTGCGCTCCAGGTCGGCCAGGCCCGCAGCCAGCTGCTGGTAGAGCGCAGCGTCCACGCCCTTGCCGTTCTGCGCCAGCATGGCCTGCGTGATGACGAGTTCGCCCACCAGGTTGATGAGCTGGTCGACCTTGTCGACGCTGACGCGCAGCGTGCTGCTTTCGGCCGCGGCAGCGGCGCTCTTTTCGGCCTTCGGTGCAGCCGCCTTGGACGGCGCAGCCGCCACCGGTGCACTGGCTGCCGCGACCGGGGCGGGCTGCCCGTCGGCCGTCGGCGCGCCAGGCGCGTCTTCGAAGAAGCCGTAGCCCAGTTCGGGCGCAGCAGCCGTGGCAACCGTGGCAGGGGGCGCACCGGGCGCGCCCTCGTGGAAGCCGTAGCCGTCGGTCAAGGCGGTGAGCTGGATCTGCTCGCGCGAGATGTGGAAGCCGAAGAGGTCGATGAGGTCGTTGTCGGTGGACGAGGTCACCACCTTGAAGCGGCGCATGCCGTCGGCCGCGCGGCCGGCGTCCAGCGGCTCGATCGTGCCGAGGTCGGTGATCTCCTTGAACAGGTCGACCAGGTTGTCGGCGGTGCCGGGGTCGGACAACGGACCGACCGTCAGCTCCAGCAGGCGCACGCCGGGGCGCACGGGCGCGGCGGGCGCAGCAGGCGCCGCTGCGGGTGTGCGGCCGGCGGCCGGCGCAGGCGCAGCAGCCGGCGCGGGCACCGGGGCTGCGAGCACGCCGCCGCCTTGCAACTGGCCGCGGATGGTGAGCAGCAGCGCGGTGGTGTCGATGGGGTCGGCGCCGTTGCCCTGGTGGCGCGCGAGTTGGGCCTTCAGCGCGTCGCCAGAGGCCAGCAGCACATCCACCATCGCCGCGGTGGGCGTGAGTTCATGGCGGCGCAGCTTGTCGAGCAGGGTTTCCATCTGGTGCGTGAGCTCGGCCACGTCGGCAAAGCCGAAGGTGGCCGCACCGCCTTTGACGGAGTGGGCGCAGCGGAAGATCGCGTTGAGCTCTTCGTCGTCCGGGTTCTCGATGTCGAGCGCCAGCAGCATCTGCTCCATGGACTCGAGGTTCTCGCCGGCTTCCTCGAAGAAGACCTGGAAGAACTGGCTGAGGTCGATGCCAGCGGTGGCGCTGGCGTCGTTGGTCATTTCGCCCATCGCGGCGTCTCCTGCGTGTTTCTCTGCGTGTGTCTGTGTGCCTGCCGGGTGCCGGCGAGACTTCAGCGTATGACCTTGCCGATGACTTCCACCAGCTTGGCGGGGTCGAAGGGCTTCACCAGCCAGCCGGTGGCGCCGGCGGCACGGCCGGCCTGCTTCATCTGGTCACTGCTTTCGGTGGTCAGGATGAGGATGGGCGTGCTCTTGAACTTGGGGTTCTCGCGCAATTTCTTCGTCAGACTGATGCCGTCCATGCGCGGCATGTTCTGGTCGGTCAGCACGAGGTTGAAGTCGCGGCTGTTCGCCTTTTCGAAGGCGTCCTGTCCGTCCACCGCCTCGACGACGTTGAAGCCCGCGTTTTTCAGCGTGAAGGACACCATCTGGCGCATGGAGGCGCTGTCGTCAACGGCAAGGATCGAGTGCATGGAAGGCTCTCCGGAAAAGCTGGATTGGGGGTGAGGAAGCAAGGCGTGCAGGTTCAGAACAACTCGACGGAACCTGCGTCCATCTCGTCCTGGGTCACAGGGTTGGGGCGCTGCGGCGCTTCGGCCACCATCGCGATGCCGTCCTCGTCGTCGCCCATGGTGTCGCGGGCGATGCGGTCGGCGCAGTTGCGCAGCCGCCGCGTCGTGTGGTCCACCAGCTGCGAGGCCATGTCCTGGAATTGCATCGCGGTGATGGCGCCGGCCATGTGCTGCATGGCGCGATGCAGTTCGGGGGCTTCGATCTCGGGGTGTTCGGCAGCGCGGTGCAGGAGGGCCTTCAATTCACCCGTGGCGCCGTAGAAATGCTCCATCAGCGCGTTGCAGGCATCGCCCAGCAGGCCCTGCAGACGGTCCATGTCGTTGCTGGCCACCATCAGGTGGTCCTGCAGGTCGGCCGCGACGTGCAAGGGCATGACACCTTGGGCTTGAAAGCCGTCGGGTGAGGTGCTGTGCGGTGATGGGGCGTCCTGGGCGAGCATCGGTGCTCCATGGTTGGTCTTCGGCAGGCGCGTGCCGGCAGCCGCTTGGCGGCAAAGACGGCGGCAACAGCCTTGCGGCGTGCCTTGCAACCCATTTTCGGCAGCGGGCTGCCGGACATTGAGCGAAACATGGCCGGGTTCAGCCATCATTTCTTTGCCGTGCCCGCGCTTTGCGATACTGGAACGCATGACCGGTACGCCGCCGGGGGCCTCGGCCCCCACCTTCGCCCCTGCCTCCGCCCTGCCCGCGGCCACCGGTTCTGCGCCGCCGCGCGCCCGGCCCGGTGAGCCGCGGCCCTTCCGCGTGCTGCACCTGGAAGACAGCGAGCCCGACCACGAACTGGCCATGCTCACGCTGCAGCGCGGTGGCCTGCGCCTGCGTGCGCGCCGGGTCGAAACGCGCACCGAGTTCATGGCCGCGCTGGACGAACCCTGGGACGTGGTGCTGTCCGACTACCACCTGCCCGGCTTCACCGGCCTGGACGCGCTGCAGATGCTGCGCGAGCACAGCGCCAGCGCCGTGCCCTTCATCCTGGTGTCGGGGCAGATCGGCGAAGACACCGCGGTGGAGGCCATGCGCAACGGGGCGGCCGACTACCTGCTGAAGAACAACCTCTCGCGCCTGGCGCCTGCTCTTGAGCACGCCATCGCCGGCGCGCGCATGCAGCGCGCCCGCGATGCGGCCGACCTCGAGTTGCAGGCCTCGCGAAAACGGTTGTCGGAACTGGCGCAGCACCTGCAGACCAGCGTCGAGGCCGAACGCCAGGCCATCGCGCGCGAAATCCACGACGACGTGGGCGGCTCGCTGACGGCCTTGAAGTTCGAGCTCGACTGGATACGCCGCCATGCCGGCAGTGCCACCATCGAGCAGCGCGCGCTGGCCGCACTGGAGACCGTGACCCACGCCATCGAGGCCAGCCAGCGCATCATGCAGAACCTGCGCCCGGCCATCCTCGAACAGGGCCTGGTGGCGGCCCTGCAATGGATGACGAGCCAGTTCGAGAAGCGCATGGCCATCGAATGTGAGTTCCGCACCCAGGCCAGCCACCTCGGCCAGGCGCTGGTGCTGCCGCCCGGCGTGGCGCTGGTGGCCTACCGCACGTCGCAAGAGGCGCTGACGAACGTGAGCAAACACGCCCAGGCCACGCGCGTGGTGGTGGACCTGTCGCTCACCGGCGGCGTGCTGAGCCTGGAAGTCAGCGACAACGGCCGCGGCCTTGGCCAGGCCGACCTCGCCAAGGCACGCAGCTTCGGCATCCGCGGCCTGCACGAACGCGCCTCCACCGTGGGCGGCTGGGTCGACCTCAGCAGCAGCGGCGCGGGCACCTCGCTGATCCTGTCGGTGCCGCTGCAGCAAGCCGGGGGCGACCCCGTGTTGTCCCCTGCCACGGACAGCGACGACCCCGACGACGCCGAAAACTCAGCCTGGACGGTGCTTTGACATGATTGAAGTGATCCTCTGCGACGACCACGCGCTGATCCGCCGCGGCATCCGCGACACGCTGAGCGATGCCCCCGACATCCGCGTCGTCGGCGAGGCTGGCGACTACGGCGAGCTGCGCGGCCTGATGCGCACGCTGACGCAGACGCCGGGCCGCGACAACAGCAAGGCCTGCGACGTGCTGGTGCTGGACATCAACCTGCCCGGCCGCAGCGGCCTGGATGCGCTGCACGCCCTGAAGGACGAGGGCAGCCCGATCAAGGTGCTGGTGGTGAGCATGTACCCGGAAGACCAGTACGCCATCCGCGCGCTGCGCGCCGGGGCCTACGGCTATGTCAACAAGGGTGGCGACCCGCAGCTGCTGGTGCAGGCGGTGCGCACGGTGTCGCAGGGGCGCAAGTACGTCACGCCCGAGATCGCGCAGATGCTGGTGGAAAGCCTCACGGCGCCTGCCACCGAGAACCCGCACCAGTCCTTGAGCGACCGCGAGCTGCAGACCTTGATGATGATCGCCAGCGGCAAGCGTCTGGCCGACATCGCCGAAGAGCTGACGCTGAGCCCGAAGACGGTGTCGGTCTACCGCGCGCGCGTGCTGGAGAAACTGGCGCTGGCCAACAACGCCGAGCTGACGGTCTATGCCATCCGCAACGGGCTGGTCGGCCAATAACGAACCCGGCATGGGAGGGCGCGTGGGCGGCGCCGGCGCGGCGCTGGACGACCCCATCGGCATGCGCCGCGCCGGGCGCGAGCTGCTCTCGCTGGCGCTCTTCGACAGCCGCAACCACCTGCTGCGCCTGCTGGCGCTGGGCGAGACGCCCGCTGCGCTGCGCCTGGCCGCGCGCGCCGGCTGGTACCAGGAATACTGGCTCTCGCGCCACATGCAGCGCAGCCGCGGCGAGGCCTGCGACCCGCAGGGCCTGCGCCTGGCGAGCATCGAGCCCTGCATCGACGACTGGCTGCGCAGCGATCTGTCGCCGCCCGATCCCGTGGCCCTGCGCAGCTACCTGGCCGACACGCTGGAAGTGACGCTGGAACTGCTGGCCGCGCTGAACGACAGCACCGAAGACGACGTCAGCCTGCACTTCTACCGCTGCAGCTTGATGCACGAAGACCGCCTGGGCGAGACGCTGGCCACGCAGCTGCCCTGGCGCGCGGCGGCCGGCGGCCCGCCGGCGCGCGCTGACCGCGACGCGCTGTGGCTGCCGGCGCAGCGCTGGCAGCTGGGCTCGGCGCCCGGTGGCCTGGTGCCGCAGCATGAGCGCTGGGCCCACGAGGTGGCGGTGCCCGAGTTCGAGATCGACGCGCTGCCCGTCAACTGGGCGCGCTACGTGGAATTCGCCGAGGACGGCGGCTACGACCGGCAGGAGCTCTGGTCGGAGGCCGGCTGGGCCTGGGTGCAGCAGCAAGGTCGGCGCGCGCCGGGGCGCGTGGAGCAGTTGCACGGCGGCGTCTTGGTGGCGCGGGGCGCGGGGTCTGCGTCGGGCCTGCAGCGCGCCAGCCCGGCGCAGCCGGCCATGCACGTCAGCCGCTACGAGGCCGAGGCCTGGTGCCGCTGGGCCGGCCGACGTCTGCCCACCGAGCCCGAGTGGGAGATCGCGGCCAGCCACGGCGCCGGCCGCGGTTTTGTCTGGGGCGATGTCTTCGAATGGGTGGCCGGCAGCGCCCGCGCCTGGCCGGGGGCCGGCGCGCCCGCGCCGGGCTCGCTGGATGCCGCGCCCGAGCCGGGCCAGGGCGTGCTGCGTGGCGCCAGCTTCGCCACCCGTGCGCGCTGGCGCCACCCCAAGGCGCGGCGCTTTGCCGCGCCGCATCGCGACGACATGTTCTGCGGCTTTCGCAGCTGCGCGCCGTAGCGCTGCTGCCATCCCCGCCGCCGGGGCGGCGGCCACGGGCCGCCGCGTTCGCGGG
>JANMMD010000127.1:0-16420 GCA_031372905.1 Betaproteobacteria bacterium | reverse complement strand
GGCTTGAAGAGCTGGTAGCGCGCGTGCCGCATCTGCACTGCGACGCGCACGTTCTCAAAGGCGCTGAGCTGCTTGAACACGTTGGTGATCTGAAAGCTCTTGGCGATGCCGATCCGCGCGAATTCGTGCTGCGCCAGGCCGGTGATGTCGCGGCCCTTGAACTTCAGCCGCCCGGCGCTGGGCGGGAAGGCGCCACTCACCACGTTGAAGAAGGTGCTCTTGCCGGCGCCGTTGGGGCCGATGATGGCGCTGAGCTTGCCAGGCAGGAAGCTCGCGGTGACATTGTTCAGCGCGATGAACTTGCCGAAGTGCTTGCTGACGCCTTGCACTTCCAGAATGGGCTGCACGCTCACGACGACTTCTCCAGCCGCTTCATGAAGGTGCCCCAGATGCCGGCCGGGAAGAAGAGCACGAAGAACATGAAGACCGCGCCGACGATCGCCATCCAGTGTTTGGTCAGCGTGGTCACCACGTCTTCCAGCGTCAGGAAGACCCCGGCGCCGATGAAGGGCCCGAAGAAGGTGCCCATGCCGCCCAGCAGGCACATCATCACGGCCTGTCCCGAGAGCAGGTAGTGCAGGCTTTCGATGGGCACCACGCTCAGGTGGAGCGCGCGCAAGGCACCCGCCAGGCCGCAGATGGCGGCGCTGATGACGAACACCAGCAACTTGGTGCGCGCGACGTCGTAGCCGCAGGCGGCGGCGCGCTTCTCGTTCTCGCGCACGGCTTCGATGACGGCGCCGAAGGGCGAGGCCAGCAGGCGCGAGACGAACCACAGCGCCACCGCCACGAAGGCCAGGATGACGTAGTACTTGGTGTTCGGGTTGAGGAAGTCGAGCGTGACGCCGAACACCTCCATCTGCGGCACCTGGATGCCGCGCAGGCCGTTTTCACCGCCCGTCCAGCGCTCGGCCTTGTAGAAGGCGTAGTAGACGATCTGCGCCAGCGCCAGCGTCACCATGCTGAAGTAGATGCCGCGGGTGCGGATGGCCAGATAGCCCATCACCACACCCACCAGGGCCGCGCTGGCCACGCCCAGCAACACGGCCAGGCCCCAGGGCATGTTGAAGTGCACCATGGCAATGCCGGTGAGGTAGCTGCCGACGCCGAGAAAGGCCGCGTGGCCGAAGCTGAGCAGGCCGGTGTAGCCGAACAGCAGGTTGAAGCCCACCGCGAACAGGCCGAAGATGAGGATGTTGATGGCCAGCGCCTGGTAGGGCATCAACAGCGGAAACACCAGCAGGAAGGCGATGACGGCACCCACACGGTGGCGGCGGATGAAGGCGATGAAGGATCCCATCTGCTCGATCAGCCCATCAAGCCGGCTTTGCCGAACAAGCCTTGTGGCCGCACCAGCAGCACGACGGCCATCAGCACGAAGATGCTGAGTTCGGCCAGCTCAGGCGCGAACAGCGAGGTCAGCGCAAACACCACGCCCACCAGCAAACCTGCCACCACCGCGCCCACCAGGCTGCCCATGCCGCCGACCACGGTGACGACGAAGCTCTCGGCCAGCACGTGCACGCCCATCTCCGGGTTCACCGCGCGCGTGGGCGCGGCCAGCACGCCGGAGAGGCCCGCAATCGCGCAGCCGATGCCGAAGACCACCAGCCACACGCGCGAGATGTCGATGCCCAGCACGCGGCAGATCTCACCGTCGCGGCTGCCGGCGCGCACGATGAGGCCGTAGCGCGTCTTCTCCAGAAACAGCCACAAAGCCACCACCACCACCGCAGTGGCGAAGATGAGGAAGAGGCGGTACTTGGGGAAGTAGCCGATGCCCAGATCGACCGCGCCGCGCAGCTCGGGCGGTGTCGACGACGGCAGGCCTTCGACACCAAAGGCCAGGCGCATGGCTTCGATCAGCACCCAGGAGAGGCCGAAGGTCAGCAGCAGCGGATAGTCGATGCCGCGCCCGTAAAGCGGCCGCACCAGAAATCGCTCGGTCACCAGCCCGATGGCGCCCACCACCAGCGGCGTGAGCACCAGGCTGAACCAGAAGTTGCCGGTGAGCCCCAGAAAATACAGACCGATGAAGGCTCCCACCATGAAGAAGGCCCCGTGGGCGAAGTTCACCACCGTGAGCATGCCGAAGATGAGGCTCAGGCCGATGGCCAGCAGCGCGTAGATGGCCCCGAGCGCAATGCCCGTGACCAGCTGCAGCGCCAGCAGCGAGGGGGTGATCTCCATGGTGGGCGCGTTGGCTCAGGTCGTGATCTTGTGGCCCATTTCCTCGCAGCTGCGCAGGTTCTTCTCGTCGGCCGCCTCGATGGCCAGCACGTTGAAGACGTCGTTCTTGTCCTTCATGTTCTTGGACTTCGATTCGACGATGACCACGCTCTGCACGCTCTGGTGGTCGCACTTGCGGTAGGACTGCGGGCCCTTGTACCAGTCGTACTTCAACTGGCGCAAAGCGATGGCCACACGCTGTGAATCGGTGGCGTCGGCGTTCTTCACGGCCTGCAGCACGCTCAGGATGCCGGCGTAGCCCAGGGCGCCGTAGTCGGAAGGCACGGCACCGGCGTAGGCCTTGCGGAAGGCGTCGTTGAACTTCTTCGCACTCGGGATCTTGTCTTCCATGCCCCAGTAGTAGCTGGTGCCGCCGAGGATGCCGTCGAAGGCGTCGGCGCCACCGGCCACGCGGCTGGTGTACAGCAGCACCGGCGCGATGATCTTGGTGCCTTGCTTGAGGCCGAAGTCGGTGGCCTGCTTGGCGCTGTTCACCAGATCACGGCCGAAGTTGCACAGCACCAGGATGTCGGGCCTCAGCGCCTGGATGCGTGGCAGGAAGGCGCTGTAGTCGGCGGCGCCCAGCGGGTGGCGGATGTCGGCCAGCGTCTGCGCGCCGAGCGCCTGCCCCGCGCGCTGGAAGCCGCGCACCATCTCGTGGCCGTAGGCGTAGTCGGCGGTGAGATACACGATCTTCTTGCCGAACTTCGGGAAGGCGTAGCGCGCCACGGCGCCTGCCGTGAGGTGCGGGTTCAGCGCCTCGTGGAAGGTGTAGAGGCTCCAGTCCTTGGCCTCGTTGATGGTGTCGCTCTGGCTGATGCTGTTGAACAGCACCTTGCGCTCGCGCGTCACGGCATTGATGCTCAGCTGCGTGGCGGCGGAGAGCGAACCGACGACGAAGTTGACCTTGTCCTTCTCGATCAGCTCCAGCGTGCGCGTGGCGGCTTCACCGGGGTTGAGCTTGTCGTCGCGCACCAGCAGTTCGGCCTTCTGGCCCTTGTGGCCGCCGGCGGCGTTCCACTCCTTCACCGCCAGTTCTGCGGCACGTACCTGGTCTTGCGCCTCGGCGCTGAAAGCACCTGTCAGCGGCACAGGGAAGCCGATCTTGATGGTGGCGGCCTGCGCGCGTGCGATGTTGAACAGCGCGGGGGCCGCAGCCACGGCGCCGCCCGCGAGCACCAGGCGGCGGCGTGTGGTCATGAAAGGCGGGTTCACGAGCGAGGTCTTCATCGGGCTTGTCTCCTTCGGGGGTGTGAAAGAAAGGCGGGCTTCTTCAGGCGGCCAGCGCTTCGGGGGGATAGGTGTCGAAAAGGGCGGGGTCGATTGCGGTCTGCTGCATGGGGCCGCGCGGGTCGCGGTAGGGCGGGGCGCTGCCTGGCGGCAGTGCCAGCGGCGCGCCCAGCTGGCGTGCCCGCTGCACAACGGCCAGGCCGGCAGGGCGGCGCACTTCGTCGTAGTGGCGCAGCGCCTCGGGCGTTGCGCCTTGCTGCGCAATGCAGGCGGCCAGCGTCATGGCGTCGTCACCGGCCTTGGCCACGCCCATGCCCACGTGGGGCCGCGCCACGAAGGCGGCGTCGCCTATCAGTGCAATGCGGCCGTGGGCGAGCTGCGTTGACACCAGGTCGTAGATGGGTTGCAGGAAAGGTTGGGCGGTCTTCTCCACGATTTCCGCAAACTGCGGCGCGAGCTTCTCGCGCGCGGCCTGGCGCATCGCGGCGATGTGGCGCCAGCTCACCGCCTGCGGCGGGATGCCCTCTGGGTAGAGCTGCCCGTCGGCGTCGGTCAGCAGCGCGTCCAGCGCGGCACCGGCCGGGGCCGGGCGGTACCAGACGAAATTCCAGCGGCGCTGGCCGGGCAGCGTGCTGTTGCCGTGGTTCGTGCGGTCACCGGCCACGGGGTAGCCGATCATCTGTTCACCCGCGGGCAGGCCGAAGCCGAAGTGGGGGAACAGGGTCTGGCGCGTGTGGCGCGAGAGCACGGCTTCGTCGCAGACACCGCGCCAGGCCACGTAGCCGGCGTATTTCGATCTCACCTCCGGCAGCAAAGCGCTGCGCACGGTGCTGCGGATGCCGTCGGCGGCGATCAGCAGGTCGGCCTGCAGGGTTTCACCGCCGGCGAGCGTGACCTCGACGTGGTCGCCGTGCGTGGTGGCAGCCTCGACTGCCGCACCCAGGCGATGATGGGCGGCGGGCAGGGCGTCGTTCAGCAGCGCATACAGGCGGCCCCAGGACGTGAGGATCTGCGGGTGGCCCCATTCGCACACCGTGCGGCCGTCAGACCCCAGCACCACGCGCGAGCTCACCGGGATGCCCAGAGTGTCGTCAACGACCACGCCTGCCGCACGCAGCGCCTGGCGCAGGCCCTCGTGCGTGACGATGCCGGCGCCGCGGCCCTGCAGTGATTGCGGTGAACGTTCCAGCACGGTCACTTGATGCCCCGCGCGCAGCAGCAGGTTGGCGACCATGAGCCCCCCCAGCGAACCGCCGACGACGAGGATGCGTGCCATGCGCGTTCAAGCAGCAGCGGTGGCCGCGGTGCCTGCGGCGGCATCCAGCGCGGCCTTCTCGGCGGCCGGAAAGTTCAGCTCGACGACGATGCCGTTGGGGTCGTCCACGAACACCTGGTGCAGCCCCAGCAGCGGCACCACGCGCTCGCGCGGCGCGATGCCCTGCGCCTGCAGGCGCGCCAGCATCTCGGGCAGGCCGGTGGCGAAGAAGGCCACATGATCGACGGCGCCGCTGCCCTGCAGTTCGACCTCTTCACGGTCGCCCAGGTAGGCCTTCAGGCCTGCGGGGTCGTTGCGGTCGATGCCGATGATGTGCACGGCGGCATTCGCCCAGGCGCTGGTGTCGCCCTGGTAGAGCCACAGGCCGGGGAAGGGAAAGGGCGGCCGCGGGCCGACCTGCAGGCCGAGCAGGCCGCAGTAGAAGGCTTCGCAGGCCGCGAGATCTGCGGTGCGGATGGAGTAGTGGTTCAGGCTCAGTGCCATGCGCTGTCTCCTTGGGCGTCTCAGGCCGCCGGGCGGGTTTTGGCGGCCACGATTTCCGGCGCCTGCAAGAGCAGGCCACGGATGCGGTCGGCGATGAAGGTGTCGACCATCGCCGCGTCGCCTTCGCCAGCGTAGGCCTGCTGATAGACCAGCGGCCAGATGCCCAGGTGGTAGATCAAACCGCCGTGAAAGGCCATCAGCAGCGCTTCTTCGCGCGGCGTCGCGTTTGTCTTGCTGCGGCTGCCGGCCGCGCGGCGCAATTCGCGCAGCAGGCGTGGGAACAGCCGCTCGCGAACGAGGCCGAAGTAGCGCGTGGGGATGAGCCCGTCGCTCAAGCCCGAATGCACCAGGATGCGCAGCCATTCGGGCGTCAGGATCGCCGGCAGGTACTCGCGGTAGAAGGCGTGCAGCTTCTCCTGCGCGGCGAGCTTGTTGTCGTCGAGCAGCACCTCCCAGCGCGTGTCCCACCGGCCTTCGATGGTCTCGGCGTAGACGCGCTCGATGAGCAGGCGCTTGGTCGGGAAGTAGTGGTACAGCAGCGTGTGCGCAATGCCCAGCTCGGCGGCCAGTTCGCGCATCTGCGCATCGAGCCCGCGGCGCGCGAAGAACTCGGTGGCGCCGTCGATGATCTGCTGTTCGCGCTCGCGGGCGTCGAGCCTGCGCCGGCCGCCCGCAGCCTTGGCGGCGCCGGAAGCAGGTTTCGTGATGGGTGGGGTTTCCGCGGTATTGATCATCTGCTCAACTCTGCTGAAATTGTTGAGCGCCTGGTCAACAGGCCCCATCCCGAGAAACCCTGAAGCAAAGACGCGGCCATGAAATCCCCGGCCTTCGATTACATCCGCGCCACCTCGGCGCAGCACGCGTTGCAGTTGCTGGCGCAGCATGGCGACGACGCCAAGCTGCTGGCGGGTGGCCAGACGCTGATGGCCACGCTGAACATGCGGCTGTCGCAGCCGGCGCTGGTGGTGGACATCGGCGGGTTGAAGGAGCTCGCGGGCATCACGCTGCAAGGTGGTGTTCTGCGCATCGGCGCGCTGACGCGCCATGTGGAGATCGAAGAATCGGCCCTCGTGGCCGAGCACGCGCCGCTGCTGACGCAGGCCGCGCCACACATCGCGCACCGCGCCATCCGCAACCTGGGCACGCTGGGCGGCACGCTGGCCTATGCCGACCCCGCGGCCGAATGGCCGGCCTGCGTGGTGGCGCTGGGCGGCACCCTGGTGCTGCTGGGCGCGCAGGGTGAGCGCCGCGTGCCGGCGGCCAGCTTCTTCCAGGGCCTGTTCGCCACGGCGCGGCGTGACGACGAACTGCTCATCGCCTGCGAGTTGCCCGTCATCGCGCCGGGCCAGCGCCACCACTTCAGCGAGCTGGCACGCCGCCATGGCGACTACGCCATCGCCGGCCTGGCCGCCTGCGCCACGGTGCAGGGCAAGCACCAAGACGCGCGGCTGAGTGACGTGCGCCTGTGCTTCCTGAGCCTGGGCGACCGCCCCGTGCGCGCCAGTGCCGCCGAGGCCGTGCTGGGCGCAGGCCCACTGAGCGACGCACGCGTGGCCGAGGCCGATGCCGCCTTGCGGGCCGAGCTGCAGCCCTTCGCCGACCTCACCCATTCCGCCGCCGCCAAGACACAGATGGCCGCCACGCTGATGCGCCGCGCCGCACAAGCGCTGGCCGGCCGTTGACCGAGGACACCGCATGCACACCCCCACCGACACCCCGAGCGCACGCATCAGCGTGATGGTCAACGGCCACACCCTGGTGCGCCAGGTGGAATGCCGCAAACACCTGGTCGATTTCCTGCGCGAAGACTGCGGCCTGAAGGGCAGCCACCTCGGCTGCGAACACGGCGTCTGCGGCGCCTGCACGGTGCGGCTGGACGGCCAGATCGTGCGCGGCTGCTTGGTGCTGGCGGCGCAGGCCGACGGCCGTGCCGTCGAGACCGTCGAGACCACCACGCCCAGCCCGGCGTTGCGCGCGCTGCAGGACGCCTTCGTCGAACACAACGCGCTGCAGTGCGGCTATTGCACACCGGGCATGCTGATGGCGGCGCTGGACCTGGTGGAGCGCAAACCCGACGCCAACCGCGAGCAGGTGCGGGAATGGATGAGCGGCAACTACTGCCGCTGCACCGGGTACCAGGCCATCGTGGATGCGGTGTGCGCGGTGCTGGACAAGCAGAAGGCCGGCGGCCTGAAGGACGCCACGGCGGAGGAGCAGCGCGCATGAACCACCCCACGGAAAAACCTGGGCATCGCGATCTGGGTGCCGATCTGCCGGCCGTCACCGAAGACCAGCGCCACATCGGCGTGGCCATCCCGCGTGAAGGTGTGCGCTACCTTACGCAAGGCCGCGGCCAGTACATCGACGACATCGAATTGCCGCGCTTGGCGCACGTGGTGTTCTGGCGTTCGCCGGTGGCGCACATGCGCATCACGCGCATCGACCGCAGCGCCGCGGCGGCGCTGCCGGGCGTGATTGCGGTGGTCACGGGCCCCGAGATCGCCCAGGTCTGCAAACCCTGGGTGGCGACACTCGCGCACCTGGCCGGTATCAAGAGCGCGCCGCAGTACCCGTTGGCGATGGACCGCGCCACCTGGCAGGGCGAGCCTGTGGTCGCCATCGTCGCGGAAAGCCGCGCCCGCGCCGAAGACGCGCTGGCGCTGCTGGAGGTGGAGTGGGAAGACCTGCCCGCGGTGCTGGACACCGAGACGGCGCTCGACCCGGCGACGCCGCTGATCCACCCCGAACTCGGCGACAACCTGTGTTTCCAGCGCAGCCTGGACACCGGCGGTGTCGATGAGGCCTTCGCGCGCGACGACGCGGTGGTGTTCGAAGAGACCTACATCTTCGGCCGCCACACCGGCGTGACGCTGGAGCCGCGCTGCCAGATTGCCGACTGGCAGCCCGGCCGCTCGCTGGCCGAGGGCAAGCTCACCGTCTACCACTCGTTCCAGGCCCCGCACATGATGCAGGACCTGTACTGCCGGCAATTCGAACTGAGCGAAGCGCAGGTGCGGGTGATCTGCCGCGATGTCGGTGGCAGTTTCGGCATCAAGGTGCACGCTTACCCGGACGATTTCGCCACCGTCGCGCTGGCGCTGATGCTGAACCGGCCCATCAAGTTCGTGGCCGACCGGCTGGAGAGTTTCGTCAGCGACATCCACGCGCGGGAGCACCGCATCCACGCCAAGATCGCGGCCAGCACCGCGGGCGAGATCCTGGCCTTCGAGATCGACGACCTCACCGGCATCGGCCCCTTCAGCATGTTCCCGCGCACCAGCGGCATCGAGGGCAACCAGGTCGTCAACCTCACCGGCGGGCCCTACAAGCACAAGGCCTACCGCGCCCAGCTGAAGGTGGTGTTCCAGAACAAGGTGCCCACCTGCCAGTACCGCGGCGTGGGCCACCCGATTGCCTGCGCGGTGACGGAGGCGCTGGTCGATGGCGTGGCCGCAAAGCTCGGCATCGACCCCATCGAATTCCGGCAGAAGAACGTCATTCCTGACGACGCCTACCCGGCCACAGGGGCTTCCGGCATCAAGCTGGAGGTGCTGTCGCACAAAGCCTGCCTGCGCGAGGCGCGGCGCGTCTGCGACTACGACGCGCTGCGCGCCGAGCAGGCCGAGTTGCGCAAGCAGGGCATCTACCGCGGCATTGGTGTCGCGGCGCTGATCGAGCTGACGAATCCTTCGGCGGCCTTCTACGGTGTGGGCGGTGCGCGCATTGCCAGCCAGGACGGTGCCACCATCCGGCTCGAGCCCACCGGCGTCATCACCGTCAGCAGCAGCGTGGGTGAACAGGGCCAGGGCAGCGAGGCCATCTTTGCGCAGATCGCCGCCGACGCCGTGGGCGTGAGCCTGGACCGCGTGCGCATCAGCACCGGCGACACCGACACCACGCCCTACGGCGGCGGCACCTGGGCCAGCCGCGGCGCCGGCATCGGCGGCGAGGCCGTGCTGCAGGCCGGGCGCGTGCTGCGCGAGAACATCCTGGCGGTCGCCGAGGCAATTCTCAAGCGCGACCGCCAGGGCCTGCGCGTCTTCCGCGACGCCATCGTCGACGGCGTGACGGGCGAGAACCTGCTCGACTTGGCCGAGCTGGGCCGCATCGCCTACTTTCGCAGCGACACGCTGCCGAAGGACTTCACGCCCGAGCTCATGGTGACGCGCCACTACGCGCAGCGCGACTACCCGTTCATCTTCACCAACGGCGTGCAGATCAGCCATGTCGAGGTGGACGTGGACACCGGCTTCGTCAAACTGCTCAAGCACTGGGCAGTGGAAGACTGCGGCCGCGTCATCAACCCGATGCTGGTGGACGAGCAGATGCGCGGCGCCATCGTGCAGGGCATCGGCGGCGTGCTGTTCGAGGAGTGCCTCTACGACACCGACGGCACGATGCGCAACGCCAACATGGCCGACTATCTGGTGCCGATGGCCGGCGAGATGCCCGACATCGTGGTGAGCCATGTGCAGAGCCCGACGCGCAGCAGCATGCTGGGCGCCAAGGGTGCGGGTGAAGCCGGCACCGCGGGCGCGCCGGGTGCGGTGATGAACGCCATCAACGATGCGCTGGCGCCGCTTGCGGTGCGGGTGAGTTCGCAACCGATCACGCCGGAAAAACTGTTGCGGGCGCTGGGAAAGATCTGACAGCGTTTGCCTGCAGTGTCGATAAAGCTGACATCTCGCCTCCCGGCGGAAGGACAGTCTCGGGCACTGACGGGAGCCAACTGCCTGATATCTAAGGAGTTTTGGGCTGTTGGGACTTCGCGGGCCTGATTCTTGCGGACGGTCAGCGTGAATATGTCCTGATCAAGCCTTCGGGCCCCACGTTCACGTGGGTCGAAGCAGCCTCAGTGACACGGGCTGGTCCGTAAAATCAGTGCCGACACGTCTTGTATCGAAAGCGCCCCATGACTCCCGAAACCCACACTGAAGCGACAAGCGACACGCCGACGCGTGCCTCGCTACCGTCGACTTCGCGCCGCCGCTTGTTCAAGGGTCTGGCGGGGGGCACCGGAGTGCTCCTGTCGGTGCAGGCGAAGACTGCGCTCGGCGCCGGCGCCTGCCGCAGCCCTTCAGCGATGATGAGCGGCAACACCAGCCCGCGGCCCAACAGTGGCGTCACGTGTTCGGGCGGGCGTTCACCGGGCTTCTGGAAGGTGCCGCAGAAATTCAATTACTGGCCACCCGGGATGGTGCCGGCCACTTTCAATTTTCCGGTGTCGGTTTGTGCGACAGGGATGCAGGGCTTGACACTGGCCAACGTGGCGACCAAGGGCACGATCCTCAGTAGCAAGTTTCCTGGCGCCCCATCGGATCGGGGGTTCTGGGAGGTGCTGGCCTTCCCCAACGAGTGTGGCGGGCAGCTGTTGCGTCACCTTGCAGCGGCCTACCTCAATTCGTTGGCATTCACCACGCCCGGCGCGCAGTACCCGCTGACAACGGCCCAGGTCGTCGAGATGTGGACGGACCTGAACACCAACGGCGTGTACTGCCCGGGCTCCATGGTTGCAGGCTGCGGCACGACCGGCTGGAACCAGCAGACGGTGATCAGCTACATCTCCAACATGTACGACATCAATTCGGACCTGGGCCCCGATCCGGATCTCTGCCAAAACTGAGTTGATGCACGGCATCGGGCGGCTGCCTCCTACAGCGTGGTGCTGCTAGGTCTTGCGCCCGGACGGGGGCTACGCTGGGCTCCAGCTTGGGAGCCGGTTGACAGTGCGGTGCTCTTCGACGCCAGTTCCGGCGACTTCTGGGTCCTCACCGGCCCTGCGCGCACCCTGTTGCAGGCGCTGGAAACGCACGGTCCCTTGCCCGTCAGCCAATTGCACGCACGCCTGGGTCTTTCGGAAGCAGCGGCGGATGAGTTGATCGTTGGGCTGGTCCGCGCTGGGTTGGTGACCGCGACGGACAACGGCATGCCGGTGGCTCTGGCACAGTTGGTCGACGACGACTCGTGACCGCCGCCATCGACACCCTGCTTCACATCGCCCCCTACACCGTGCGACTGCGCTCGCCGCTGGTGCGGCTGTGGCAGCACGTCGATACCTTCTACGCCGAGACGCCGCGGCTGCCGCAGGGCAGCTTCGTCGATTTCGACGTGCAGATCCTGCCCGCCCGTGGCCCGCGCCGCTGGTGGCATCCGCAAGCGCGCTTTCTGCTCGACGGCGAGGAGCCATTCTTCCCGCTGCCGCAGGCAGAGGCGGGCCCGCTCTTCGAGTGGGGCATGAACTGGTGTGTGGCGCAGCGCGCGCTCGGCCACCTGGTGATGCACGCCGCGGTCGTGGCCAAGGACGGTGCCGCGATCATGATGCCGGGCTTCCCGGGAGCAGGGAAAAGCACCTTGTGTTCGTCGCTGGTGCTGCTGGACGGCTGGCGGCTCCTGTCCGACGAACTCACGCTGCTGGACCCGGCCGACGGCCAGGTACATGCCCATCCCCGGCCTATCAGCCTGAAGAACGCCTCCATCGACGTGGTGCGCGCCTTTGCCGGTGCGCGGCTCGGCCCCGTCTACAGGGGCACACGCAAAGGCGACATCACCCATGCCGCCTGCCCGGCCGACTCGGTGGCGCGCGCGGCGGAGCCGGCCCGGGTGCGATGGGTGCTGTTTCCGCGTTTCGAGGCCGGCGCCGCGCCTCAGATCGAAGAGATCAGCCGTTCGGAAGCGTTTGTCCTGATCAGCGAGCAAAGCTTCAACAACGAGCGCATGGGCGAGGCCGGTTTCCAGGCCTTGTGCGGCCTGCTGAGCGGTGCGCGCTGCCACGAGCTGGTCTACGGCAGCACGGCCGACGCGCTCGCGCTGGTGCGCCAGGCCTGCGAAGGGTGAGCGCACTGCACGGGCTGGGCAGCGCCGCCCTACAGCTGGTGGCTGCGTTGCGCAGCCCGCACGCCCTGACGGCGCAGAACGAAGCGCATTGGTCCCGCCTGGTGGCCACAGCGCGCGCCTGCAATCTGCTCGGGCCCTTGGCCGCACGGCTCCACGAGACGCAGGTGCAGGTGCCCGCAGCGGCGTCCCGACACCTGGCGGGCGCGCTGCAACTGTCTGCGCGGCAGCGGCTCTCGGTGCAGTGGGAAGCCCACACGCTGCAGGCGGCGCTGGGCAGCTTGGGCGTGCCGGTGGTGCTGCTGAAGGGCGCGGCGTATGTGATGGCGCCGGCCGAGCAAGGCTTGGGTCATGGTCGGCTGTTCGGTGACATCGACGTGCTGGTGCCGCGCGAGGCGCTGGGCGACGTGGAAAGCGCCCTGATGCTGGACGGCTGGGTCAGTGCCAAGGCGGACGCCTACGACCAGCGCTACTACCGGCAGTGGATGCACGAGATCCCGCCGATGCAGCACATCCGTCGCAACACGGTGATCGATGTGCACCACACCATCCTGCCGCTGACCTCACGCAACGCGCCTGACCCGGCCAGGATCATCGCGCGGGCCGCGCCTGTGCCAGGCTTGCCGGCGCTGCGTGTCCCAGCCCCCGAAGACCTGCTGGTGCACAGCATCACCCACCTCGTTCATGAAGGCGAGTTGCACAACGGTTTGCGCGATCTGCATGACATCCACGGCATGCTGCAGCGCTTCGCCAATGAGCCTGGCTTCTGGGGCCGCGTGCTCGACAGTGGCGCCGGTAACGACCTTGCGGGCCCGCTGTTGCTGGGCCTGCGCCTGGTGCAGGCAATCTTTGAAAGCGAAGTGCCGGCCGAGGTGCTGGCCACGCTCGCAGCCCAGGCCGCGCCGCGTTGGCGCCGCAGCTGGCTGCTGCCCGTTTATGCGCGTGCGCTGCGGCCGCCCACCGACGAGGAGGCCGGCGCCGCAGAAGCTGCCGCCCGGCTGGCGATCTTCGTGCGCTCGCACGCGCTGCGCATGCCGCTGCCGCTGCTGGCGCGGCACCTGTCGATCAAGGCTTGGAAGGGCTTGCTGCCGCAGGAGCGGCCCGCTGCAGACGGCTGAGGTCGAAGCCCTTGTCGCGCAGGCGCGCGGTCAGGGCGGCCCAGGTGGCCGCGTCTATCTGCGGCTGACGTGCCAGCACCCACAGGTAGTCGCGCTTGGGCTCGCTGACCACGGCGACCTGGTAGGCCGGGTCGAGATCGATGACCCAGTAGTCACCCCAGACCATCGGCAGCCAAGACAGCCAAGCCGGCGCAAAGCGCACTTGCAGCTTGGATGAGCCGGCCTCGCCGATGCGCCGCGCCTCGCCGACGACTTCATCGACCTTGCCGCCCGCCTGCGGGCAGCGGTTGGTGACCTGCACTTTGCCACTGGGCTGCAGCTGATAGTCGGCCGTGGCCGGGCCAATGCAGTCGCTCTGGAAACGATTCGGAAAACGCGCCAGCTCATGCCAGCGGCCCATGTAGCGTTCGAGATCGACGCTGGCTACCGGCACCAGCGGCGCCGGCCCTGTGACCGAGTTCTGTGCGTGGGCGGGCAGAACCGCTGTGCAAACAGCGGCTGCAAATACAGCCGTGGCACGCAGCCACGGCAAAGCGCGCAGCGGTGGGGAATGGTGAGGTGTGGTCATCGCCTGATTCTGCGGCGCCGGCCGGGCCACCGCCGGCGGCCCGGTGGCAAGACCTCAGCTGCGCTGGCGGTGCTCGGTGCCGTAGAACTGGTGCACGCCGCGGGCCCAGGTGTTGTCGGCCATCACGGGCCAGTGGTCCTTGTCGAAACCGGCGGCGTCCTTCAGCCGGTCCTTGGGCACGTTCAGCGTGAAGCGCTTGTTCACGGTGTCCAGCTTCAGCGCGGCCCAGGGCACGGCGAAGAGCTTGTCGCCCATGCCGAGCATGCCGCCGAAGGACAGCACCGCGTAGGCGACTTCGCCCGACTGCATGTCGATCATCAGTTCCTTGATGTCGCCGAGGTCTTCGCCGTCGCTGTTGTAGACATCGTTGCCCATCAGCGTGTCGGCGCCCATCAGCGCCGGGCCCGGGCCGCTGCCGGGTTGGGCATACATGCCGAGCTTGTCGCGGGTGACGTAGTTGGAGGTCATGGGGTGTCCTTTCAGAGAGAGACCCCCAAGGTAGGCGCCATCGCCAGCGCTGTCTGTGTGGCAGCGAACGGCGCGCGCGCAGGACTCACTCGAGCACGTAGACCAGGGCGGTGCGCGCCGGCACCCGCAGCGTGCCGGTGGCCGGGTTCCAGCGGGCTTGCGAGGCCGGGCGCGTGTCGGCCGCGCCGGGCGCGCGGTGCACGGGGTGCAGCCTGAAGGCGCGGCCGCGCAGTTCGGGCAGCATCAGTTCAGCGTCGGCCGGCGCCACGTTGATCGCGTACAGCACCTCGGCAAAGCCGGCGCCGGTGTGCCCCCGGCCGTCGAGGTGGCCCACCGCGACGGTCGGGTTCTGCGCCGGGCCGGTGTTCAGCAAACGCAGGCGGCGCTGCACCTCGCCCGCCGTGTGCAGGCGGAAGAGCGTGCTGCTGGCGCGGATGCGCAGCAGGTCGAGAAAGGCGTCGCGCGTGAAGCGCATCTCCGCGGGCGTGGGCTTCAGCGCGGCGGCATCGGCCAGCAGGGGCCGCATCTGCGGCCACAAGGCTTCGTTGTCGCGTTTGGGCGGCAGGCCGCCGCCGAAGAAGTTGTCGTTCAAGGTCCAGTCGACGCGGTTGAACCAGTCGCCGCTGTCGAAGCTGTTGCGGTCGAGGTTCTTGCTGCGCAGCAGTTCCACGCCGGCATGGAAGTAGGCGATGCCCTGGCTGAACGCCGTGAGCGCGCCGCCCAGCACCTGCACGCGCGCGCGGTCTTCACGCGGTGTGCCGCGCGGCAGCTTCAGCAGGTGGATGTCCCACAGCGTCGGGTTGTCGTGGTTCTCGACATAGTTCACCACCTCGCCGGGCTGGCTGGCGAAGCCGGCGCCCTGGCCGGCGTAGTCGATCTCAGCGAGCCTTTTCATGCGGCCGTCGTGGGTGCGCAGGGTGTATTTCTCCAGCGTACCGGCGAGGCCTGCGCGGATGAGGTCGGCGCTGCGCAACAGCTCATCGCGGCTGCCCGCGCCGGCCGCCTCGGCATGCGCGTTGCGGGCGTAGTGCAGGCCGTTCAGCCAGCCCTGCTGTGCCAGTACCGCAGCCGGGCCGTCGCAGCAGCCACCGCCGCGGGTAGCGTCGCGGCCGCGGTCGCTGAAGGCCGCGATGCCGCTGCCGTTGAGGCTGCGCTGCGCGGCCTGCACGAAGCGCGCGCCGTCCTTCACCTCGCCGAAGTTCCAGCCTTCGCCCAGCAGGTGGATGTGGCGGCCGGCGGCGCGGTTCACCGCGCGTTGCAGGCGCTCCATCGCCTCGCGCGGCTGGTGGCCCATCAGGTCGAAGCGCATGCTGTCGATGCGGTAGTCACGCGCCCACACCACCGCCGAGTCGATCATCAGCTTGGCCATCATGCGCTGCTCGGTGGCCGTGTTGTCGCAGCAGGTGCTGGTCTCCACCGCGCCCTGCGCATTCAGCCGGTGGTAGTAGCCGGGCACGATGCGGTCGAGCACCGAATGCGGCTTCTGCCCCGAGGCGCTGGTGTGGTTGTAGACCATGTCCATGCCCACGCGCAGCCCGGCGCGGTGCAGCGCCATCACCATGCGGCGGAACTCCAGCACGCGCGTGGCGCCATCGGCGGCGCCGCTGGCATAACTGCCCTCGGGCGCGGTGAAGTGCAGCGGGTCGTAACCCCAGTTGAAGCAGTCGGTGGCGGCGCCGGCGGTCACGCGCGCCTGCTGTTCTTCGCTGTCGCCGGGCGGCGCGGCGAGCGCCGCTTCATCGGGCGTGCGGCAGTCCTTTTCCGGCACCGTGGCGAGGTCGAAGACCGGCAGCAGGTGCACGTCGGTGAGCCCGGCGCTGGCCAGCAGTTTCAGGTGCTGCATGCCTGCCGACTGCGGGTGCGTGAAGGCGGCGTAGCGGCCGCGATCGGCAGCCGGGACCGTGGTGTCGCGCACCGAAAAATCGCGCAGGTGCAGCTCGTAGATGACGAGGTCGGTGTTGTGGCGCACGGTATTCGGCCGCGGCGTCGTCCGCCAGCCTTCGGGCTGCAGGCGGGGGTCGTCGAGGCGGCCGGTCCAGCTGCGCTCGGAGTTGGTGGTGAGGCTGAGTGAATAGGGGTCGGTGACGCGGTTGCGAACCAGGCCGATGCCGGGCACGAACACGTCCACCAGGTAGCTGTAGTAACGGGCGTTGGGCCTGCCCAGATCACCCGGCAGCTGCAGGCTCCAGGCGCCGGTGGCTGCGTCGCGCCGCAGGG
>JANMMD010000125.1:0-48748 GCA_031372905.1 Betaproteobacteria bacterium | reverse complement strand
GAACTCAGGCCCGGCATCGCGCCATCGCACACGCGGTGGATGAGCCGCTGGCCCGCCGGCCGCGTGTTGCCCCAGGCATCGACCAGCGCGCGGAAGTCCATGCGCGTCGGGCAACGGCGCTGCACTTCGGCCATGACGGCGGCGCTATTGCTGCCCAGGCCTTGCGAATCGACGAACTCACGCGGCAGGCCGAAGGGGAAGTCGAAGCCGGCCAGCCACGGCCCGGGCTCGGCCAGCAAGGCTTCGAAGCCGGCCATCGTGGGCAGCGCCTCCAGCGCCTGCAGGCGCAGCACCGCGCCAACGAGCTGGCCGCGGGCCACGGTGATGGGTTTGCGACGCGTGGGCGCGCAGGTGAAGTCGACACCGAGAAGTTGCATCGCGCCATTGTGTCGGGCACTGACGCGCCCGTCGTTGAGAGGGGCCTGATGATGGTCACTGCATACCGCGCGCGGTGCCACGACACTAGTCACGCCCCCTGCGCGGGCAAAGAAAAGCCCCGCCGCAGCGGGGCCGATCACACAGGTGGCACCAGTCAGGCGTGGCGCTGCCGTGCGCCGAAGCCCACGCCTAGCAGCGCCAAGGCTGCCAGGGCCAGCGAAGTCGGCTCAGGCACTGTGCCCCCACCGCAATTGACGGTGCAACCGCCGCCGCCGGCCTGGAATTCACCCAAGATAGAGAGGCCGAAGAGGTCAGTGGTTCCGACATCGAAGGTGGCAAGCGTGGCCCCAGTGGCGATATTGATGCGGCGGACCGTATTACCGCCCAGTTCACCGGTCCAAACCGAGGTGCCATCGGGGTCCAGGTTGAGAGCAAAGATCGGTCCCAGCCCCGCATTGATCGTGTTGATCAAGGTGCCGTTCGCAGCAAAACGGTAGATGTTGCCGTTGCCGTTGGCCACCAGCAGTTCGCCGTTGGCGCGAAATCGCTTGGCAAAACTCTGCGAGCCCACACCGGTAGCGAACACCGTGTCGACCAGCGTCGTGGTGTCAAGCGTGCGTATCACGCTGCCCTCGTTGCTGTACACCAGCGTCTTGCCATCGGCGGCCAGGTCGATCCAGTCGGTGTTCTGCAGGGCCGTGAACGTTGCGATCTGCGTACCGCTGGAATTGACTTTCTGAATGGTGGGCGACCCAGCGTTGCCCAGGTAGGCGTTACCCGAAGCATCGAACACGATGGACTCTACCCGTGAGATGCCATTGGCCCAAGTGGCGTCGACCAAGACGCCATTGTTGTCGAACTTGGACACAACGTTGGCGCTGAACGCCGTGACATAAAAGTTGCCGTTGCTGTCGAAAGTCGAACCGGTGGTGAAGCCACCCAGCCCGGTGTCCAGCGTCTGCTTGAACACACCCGTGCTGGAATAAACGTTCACCCGACCGCCTCCGATCGAGGCGAACACATCGCCTGTCGCGAAGGGAGCCGCATGCGATGCGACCGGTGCGATGGCAATCATTACCGCCGCGACTAGGGAACCAAAAAGCCGTTTCATATGTACCCCCGATGATCGAGTTAGACAAATCGCAACGCCAGGTCACCAAGCGCCACCTCACACTGCGCGGCTCTTGCTAACAGGAAAGCTGCATGGTTCGTGCCGGCACTCGCAAGTCGATGATTTCCAACAAGATTGCACATTCGTCGCTCCTTCATGAACGCGGAACTGTAAAAACGTTCGACATATCCGCCCAGCCCGGGACAGCGCACCCCCTAACCTGATATGCAGGTAGTGCCCGTGCAGCGACACGGATTGCACACAGACGCGCAGTCTTTAGCGGGACACTTTGAATTCGCTGGTCTTTGCTTGCGGCTTGACGGACAGTCCTGACGGGCGCGCTCGAACCGACTTGAAAGGAACTCTCAATGCCGAACATCACCCTCGTCCGAGCGGCGGTTCTAGGCCTGTTTGCAGCACGGCTGGCGGCGTGCACCGCAGGTGGCGCCGACGCGACTCTGTCGGCTGCCAAGGGCCATCTCGCGCGCGGCGACACCGCGGCAGCGACGATAGAGCTGAAGAACGCCATCGCAGCGCAACCCACCTCCGGCGAAGCGCGCTTTCTTTTGGGGCGCGCACTGCTCGCAGAGGAAAAGTCGGCCGGCGCCATCATCGAATTTGAGCGCGCACGCGAGTTGCAGCACCCGGAGGACGAAGTCGTGCCGCTGCTGGCACGCGCACTGCTCTTGTCCAACGAGCCAAGCAAGGCGGCGCTGCTTCCACTGCGGGTGCGTTTGACCGACCCGCGCGCGAAGGCCCAGTTGATGACGGTGGTGGCCCAGGCCTTCACCCAATTGGGCGAGCGCGAGCAAGCCGAGCAAGCGGTGGCCATCGCCATTCAGGCAGACCCAGTGCTGACCGAGGCACTGTTGACACGCGCCCGATTGCAGGCCGGCGGCGGAGACGTCGGCGCGGCCATGTTGACTGTGTCGGAAGTGCTGTCTCGTCACGGTAACGATGCGGACGCGTTGACCCTGAAGGGGCGGCTGCTCGAGGTCGGCAGCGACAACGTTGGGGCTGAACAGTCTTATCGCGCGGCGCTGGCGGCAAAGCCGGCACACGCGGACGCCTCGGGTGCGCTGATGAATTTGCTGCTGCGCACCGACCAGCTGCAGCAGGCCGCCATCTTCCTGCAAAAGCTCGTGGCGGCCCGCCCTGGCCATCCATCCACCTTGTACTTCCAGGCGCTCGAAGCCATGGGGCGCGGCGACCACGGCAAGGCCTACGAGCTATCGCGTGACCTCGTCGCGAAACTGCCCAAACGGGCAGACATGCTGCAACTGGCCGGGGCCGCGGCACTGCGGCATGGTCGGTATGCCGAAGCCGAACAACACCTGGGCAAGCTCCTGCAGCTATTGCCCAACGACGTGCCGGCTCGAGAGATGCTGGCCCGGGCCGCGCTGCGCGTCGGCAAACCAGAGCGCGTGCTGCTGGCCCTCGAGCCACTGGTTCAAAGGCCAGACGTTTCGCCGCACGCGCTGGCGCTGGCAGCGCACGCGCAACTGCTGATGGGCAACGACCGAGCGGCCGACGACTTGCTGGCCCGAGCTTCCCAGCGTAACCACCGGACCAGCCAGACCGCGTTGACCCTGTCCGCGTTGGAACGCGGCGATGCCACGGCGCCCGGCAGACTTGAACAAATCGCCAGCGCTGACCCCAGCACGGTCGCCGACCTGGCACTGATCACGGCGGCCTACCGCCGTACCGATCTCGACGGCGCGCTGCAGGCGATTGATCGCATGGCTGCCAAGCAGCCTGGCGAGCCCCAGCCCTGGCATCTGCGCGGGCAGGTGCTGGCACGCCGCGGAGACAAGGCCGGCGCGCGGACGGCCTACGAAAAGGCGCTGTCCCTCTCGGGCAGCTACTTTGCGGCCATCGATGGCCTGGCCGCGCTGGACCTTGGCGAAAACAAGGTTGCCGCAGCGCGCGCGCGCTTTGAAGTTCTGCTCGCCAAGGACCCTTCCCACACCGATGCCTTGACGGCGCTCGCGCTGCTCGACGAGAAGGCCGGCAAACCCACTGAAGCGGTGACCGCGCTTCTGCAGCGTGCAGTGGCCAGCAACCCGCTGGACGCGCAGGCACGCCGACGGCTGATCGTTTACCAACTCGACAAACAGGACTTCCGGCAGGCACTGACCAGCGCCAACGACGCCGCCACGGCCTTGCCCGAAAGCCCGGAGGTGCTGGAGGCCCTGGCCAGCGCGCAATACGCTGCTGGCAACAAGAACCAGGCCCTCACAGTCGTCACGAAACTGGTGTCCTTGGCCCCACGCTCCGCTGAAGCGCAACTGGCGCTTTTCAAGGCGGCCTTGATGGTCGGGGATGCGACGGTGGCCGAGCGCGCGCTGCGCCAGGCGCTCGAGCTCTCGAACGGCGCGGCCGGCGTGGTGCAGCGTGCTGCCGGGCTGTATGTGCTCAGCGGCAGCCATGACAAGGCGCTCCATCTGGCGAGAGCTCTTCAGGCCGATAAAAAGCAGACAGTGCTGGGGATGGATCTCGTCGGTGACATCGAAGCCAGCCGCAAGGCATGGCCGGCTGCCGCGGCGGCCTACCGCGATGCACTGAAGCTTCAGGCATCGACGCCCCGTGCGCTGCGCCTGCACAGCACGCTGCTGGCCAGCGAACGCACGCAGGCCGATGCTTTTGCCGCCGAATGGGTCAAAACGCATCCGAAGGATGTCGAGTTCCTGTTCCACCTCGGTGGGCTTGCGTTGCAGGCGAAGGATTTCGGCGCCGCCGAGGGCTGGTATGCGCAGGTGCTGAAGGTGCACCCGGATCACGCGATGGCCCTCAACAACATGGCCTGGTCGCTGCACGCACAGCGCAAACCCGAGGCGCTGGCCAAGGCCCGCCGCGCCAACGAACTGCTGCCCGAAATCCCGGCGATCATGGACACCCTGGCGGTTCTGCTCGCCGATGGCAATGAACTCACCCAGGCACTGGCACTGCAGAAGCGGGCCGTGGCACTGGCACCGAGCAGCCCGACGCTGCGCCTGACGCTGGCCCGCCTTCAGCTGAAAGCCGGTGACAAGCCGGCTGCGCGCGCCGAGCTCCAGCGGCTACAGCAGCTCGGCAATTCGTTCACATCGCAGACCGAAGTTGCTGAGTTGATCGCAAAAACCTGAGCGCGGGCACAAACGAGTCTTGGGCGCTGCACGTCCGGGCCACAGCCGCTACCAAGCCAAAGCCATCACGCCACCCGCGATGCAGGCCGCGCCCAACAGGCGCAGGCCGCGGTCGCCTTCACCCAGCAGCCGCCCGCCGATGAGCGCGGCCAGCAGCATCGACACCTCGCGCGCCGGCGCCACGTGCGACAGCGGCGCCATCGTCACTGCATACAGCACGCAGATGTAGGCCGCCGGGCCCAGCGCCGCCACCACCAGCGCGGCGCGCCATTGCGTGCGCAGCGCCTGGCGCAGGCCGGCACCGTCGCGCCAGACCAGCGGCAGCAACATCGGCACACGCAGCAGGTTGCACAGGTAATCAAACAGCACCGGGCCCATCAGCAGCCACTTCACGCCATAGCCGTCGATGAGGCTGTAGCAGGCGATCAGCGCGCCGGTGAGGCCGCCCCAGCGCAGGCCGGCTCGCAGGCGCGCACGCGCCGCGGCGTCGTGCGTTTGCGTCTTGAACATGCCGGGGCCGCCGGCGATGAGAAAGACCCCACCGCACACCGCCAGCACGCCCACCGCGCCGCTGAGCGTGAGCGTTTCGCCCAGCAGCAGCACGGCGGCGGCGGCCGTCAGCAACGGGCCGCTGCCACGCGCCACGGGGTAGACCACGGTCAGATCGGCCTCGCGGTAGCCGCGCAGCAGCGTGAGGAAGTAGACGACGTGCACGGCCGCAGTGGCCGTCACCACCGCCCATTGCAAGGGCGTCCAGCGCGGCAGTTCATCGGCACCGAACCAGGCCGCGACGGGCGCCCACAGCAGCGCCGTCATCGCCACGGTGACGAAAGCGAAGCGGTGGTCGCCGCCGGCCCGTTTGGCGGCAATGTTCCACAGCGCATGCAGCACGGCCGCGGCCAGCACCAGCAGAAGAGCGTTCAAGGGCACCGCGGCATTCTGCTGGCGCGGCACCCCAGGCTACAGTCGCCGGCATGACAGCCAATCCCGTTCTTGCCGAAGCGCTGCGTGGCGGCATCGTTGAATCAGCCCACCGCGGCGCAGTGGCCATCGTCGACGCCAGCGGCGCCCTGCACAGCGCCTGGGGCGACATCACCCGGCCCATCTTCCCGCGCAGCGCGGTGAAGGTGCTGCAGGCCTTGCCGCTGGTGGAAAGCGGCGCCGCAGAACGCTGGGGCCTCACGGATGAAGAACTCGCGCTGGCCTGCGCCAGCCATGGCGGCGAGGCGCAACATGCGGCCGCTGCGGCGTCGATGCTGGCCAAGGCCGGGGTCGATGTCGCGGCGCTGGAATGCGGCACGCACTGGCCCTACTTCGACGGCACCATCAAGGCCATGGCGGCCGCCGGCGACCGGCCGACGGCGCTGAACAACAACTGTTCGGGCAAGCATGCGGGCTTCGTCTGCGTAGGCTGCTTGATGGCCGAGGGCGGCGACCGCCGCGCCTTCCTCAGCGGCTACGTGAAGCCCGAGCACCCGGTGATGCGCGAGGTGACGGCCGCGCTGCAGGCCGCCACCGGCTACGACCTGGCGCAAGCCGCCGTGGGCACCGACGGCTGCAGCATCCCCACCTATGCGATACCGCTGCGCCACCTGGCGCATGCGTTTGCACGTGTCGGAACGGGCGTGGGCCTGCGCCCCGGCCACGCCAGCGCGGCCGCGCGCCTGCGCCAGGCCGTGGCGCGCGCGCCGCACATGGTGGCCGGCACCGGCCGCTTCGACACGCGCGTGATGCAGCGCTTCGGCGAACGGGTGTTCTGCAAGGTCGGCGCCGAGGGCGTGTACTGCGCAGCCCTGCCCACGCTGGGCCTGGGCGTGGCCGTGAAGATGGACGACGGCAACACCGCGCGCGCCTGCGAGGTGGTGATGGCCGCGCTGCTGCAGCACCTGCTGCCGCTGGAAGGTGACGAGCCCGAGTTCGTGCAAGCACTCGCCGATGTGACGCTGGTGAACTGGAACGGCATCGAAGTCGGCCGCCTGCGCGCTGCGCAAGCCCTGCGCGCGCCGCCATGACCGCCTGCGCGACCTCGCACACCGCGAGGTCGCCGTCAGGACGCCACGGCCCCCGCTCCGGGGTCTGCGCTCAGGCCAGCGGCTCGGGCTTCAGCACCGGCCACGCCAACCGCGCCTGCGCCGCCAGCAGCAGCACCCCGGCCACCGGCACGACCCAGTACAACGCCTCCAGCTGCGGCCACCAACGGCGCAGATACATCGCCAGCAGCAGCGGCGCCAGCACGAGGCCGAGGCGGCCCAGGGTGGGCGCGCTGGCGCCCAGCACCGGCGCGCCAGCGGCAAGAAACACTGCCGAAGCCACGAAGACCAGCGTGAACAGCGTCTCGAACATCGGCGCTGCGGCACCGGCGTTCCACCAACCCGCGCGGTAAATCAGAAAGGCCAAGCAGCCCGCAGCCAGCAGCGCCGCCAGGCGCCGCGCGCGGCGCGAACCGCCACCATCGCCCTGGCTCTGCATTTCGGGTGTGGCACTGGCCTTGATGAAGGGCAGCACGGCCAGGCACAAAAGGCCTGTGATGGCGTCGATGAGCAGCGTCTTCGGGTAACCCAGCGCTTCGATGGCGATGCCCTGCCAGGTGGCGCTGTAGGCGATGGCCAAGTTCATCATCGCCATGTAGGCGGTGAACTGCGTGGCCGCCACCTTGGGGTTGGTGACGTCCATGAAGATGGCCGAGCGCGTGCCGTACATCAGGCCCTGGGCCACCGCGTAGAGCAGCGTGGCCACCCACAGCGCCGTCACCAGCGCGGCCGGCGCCACGCGCTTCAGCGGGCCCTCGGCCGGGTTGGGCGTGACCCAGCCGTACTGCGTCAGCACCGCCATCAGGTAGAGCACCGGCAGGCTCATCAGCGCCAGGTAGACGAAGAGCGTGCGGCGGCGGCCATAGCGGTCGGACAACCAGCCGCCCAGCACCATGCAGGCCGCGGCCACCACCTGCGTCCACAGCGACAGCCAGGCCACGCTGTCGTCGTTCAGGCCCAGCTCCACGGCGAGGTTGTTCTGCAGCGCCAGGCCCAGGCTCATGGCACCGGCCGGCAGCAGCGCGAAGAAGAGGCCGGCAAACGCGCCTCGCGTGCCGAGGAAGCTGCGGAAGGCCTCTGAACAGAAGCGCTTCAGCTCGCGGCCCGCCGAGGCCAGGCCGGCGGCGCGGCGCTCAGCCATGGCGGTGGCCGGCTCGCGCAGCGGCAGCACGATGAACACCGTGACCGCGGCGATGCAGGCCGCGACGAAATAGAAACCGCCCTGCAAGCCGAAGTAGGGCAGCAGAAACAGCACGCCGCTGCCACCCAGCGCCAGGCCCAGGGCCGCGCCGGCGAACATCACGCCATTCGCCACGCCGCGCTCGTCGGGGCGCAGGGTGTTCACCGCGAGGGCATCGATGGCCACGTCCTGCATCGCGCCGAAGCTGTTGTGCACCAGCAGCACGCCGGTGAGCAGGCCCAGCTGCGCCGGCAGCTGGCACTGCGCAGCCACCAACAGCGTCACCACCATCAGGATCTGCGTGCCCAGGATCCAGCCACGGCGCCGGCCCAGGCGCTCGGAGACGAAGACGTCGATGAAGGGCCCGAAGGCCCACTTGAAGGCCCAAGGCAGGTAGAAGGAGCCGACGAAGGCACCGATCTCCGCCGGCCCGACATCGGCGCGGCGCAGCTGCGTGGCGATGGCCGTGGCGCCAAACCCGAGCGGTATGCCCTCGGTGACGTAGAGAAAGAAAAAAGCCGACAGGCGGCCGAGCCGTGTGTCCAGCAGATTGGGCAGTTGCATGGGCCCGGAGTTTCGCTGAAGCGGCGCGGGCCGCCATCAGCAAGCCATGCCGCGGCGGCTCTCAGCGAACAACGCCCGGGCTCAACCACTGCCCCCACACCGACAGCGCCACACCGGCCCGGCCCAGGCCCGGGCAGCCAGCGAAGGCGGCCTCCAGCGCGGCGGTGTCGGTGCTGCGCGCGAACATCACCTCCGCCACCGGCCCATGGGCCAGCGTGTACCAGGCGCCCACCACGCCGCGCGCCAGCAGCGCCTGCAGACGTGCGTGGCGCGCTGCCGTGGTGGCCACGTCTTCCGAAGCATCGCCGCGGCTGATGTGCAGGATGCGCACCTCTTCCACGCGGCTGGCGTCGATGCCCTCGGTGTTCAGCGCCCGGTGCGCGGTGGCGGGCACGGCGTTCAGCGTCATGTAGCCCTCGCGCACGTAGTCGTCGGGCTGGAAGTAGCTGCGCAGTTCGTCGAACGAGTTGGCGCGCACGGCGACGAAGCCGCGCTTGAGGCCGCCAGGGTCGCGCATCGGCCCGGCGGCGAAGAGCTTGCCCTCGGCGAAGAGGCGCTTGAAGTTGTCGATGTGGCCGCGCTGCATCGCGCCCACGGCCTCGCGGTCTGGCGGCGTGGGGCGACCGGTTTCGAGAAAGACGAACCAGTCAGGCGCCGTGGACGGTGTGGCGCCGGTGGCGGCGTGCAGCGGCACTGCCAGCAGCAGGACAGTCAAAAGGCGGGTGAGGTGTCGGCGTTGCATGGGCAGGCTCGGTGGGTGGCCCGGCGCGGGCCTTGGTCATGCAGTGTCGGCCCCGTCGCGGTGACCGGCAAGTGGGCCGAGCCCCGGCCGGGGCCGGAGGCGCAGCACCCTGGTCGATCGGGAGAAATGGGCTGGCAAGTCCGGCTTCATCGACAGCCGGGCATGCGGCCGGCGCGTCATGCTGAGGTCTTTGGCAGCGCCCACCATGCACCTGATCGGCATTCCGCTACGCAGCCCCAGCCACAACGAGCTCGCCGCCTCCACCGTCATGGCGGTGGGCCTGTGGGTGGCGGGCGTCGGCCTCATGCAGGCTGCGCACCTCGAACTCAGCCGTGCCGATGCCGGCGCCTTGCTGCTGGTGTGCTTGTGGAGCTGCGTGTCTGCGCGTCTGGGTATCCGCATCGACGGCGGTGCTCGTCACCTGTTGGCCAGCGTGGGCGTCAACGCGCTGCTGCTCAGCGTCTACCAGGTGCTGGGCACGCTGCTGGCCTGAGCTTCGAGGCGGCCGGTGCGCTTCAGCGCCCGCGCAGGAACAGCGCGTCCAGCTCCTTCATCGTCACCTGCCGCCACGTGGGGCGGCCGTGGTTGCAGGTGTCGGCGCGCTCGGTGCTTTCCATCTCGCGCAGCAGCGCGTTCATCTCTTCCAGCGTCAGCCGGCGGTTGGCGCGCACGGCGCCGTGGCAGGCCATCGTGGCGAGCAACTCGTCACGCGCACGCTGCACCACACGGCTGGCGCCGGCTTCCTGCAGCTCGGCCAGCACCGAGCGCGTCAGCTCGGCCAGGTCTGCCGTGCCACCCGCCATCAAGGCAGCGGGGCCGCTGCGCACCACGAGGGTATTGGCCGACAGCACACCCACGTCCAGGCCCAGCGCCAGCAGCGCCTCGGTCTCGGCTTCGGCGGTGGCCATCTCCGCCGCGGTGGCAGCCAGCGTCTGCGGGATCAGCAGCGGCTGTGAGGGCAGGCGATCCTGCCCCTGGGCCGAACGCTTGAGGCCCTCGTAGACGATGCGTTCGTGGGCCGCGTGCATGTCCACCACCACGAGGCCGTGGGCGTTCTCGGCGAGGACGTAGACGCCGCCGATCTGCGCGATGGCGCGGCCCAGCGGCCACGCCGTGGCCTCGGCGGGCGCGTTGGCCGGCGCGCCTGGTGCACCTGGGCGCGAAGGCAGCGCGCCCTCGGTGCTGCGCAAGGCCGCCCACGTGGCCATGCCGCCACTGCCCTGCGGTGTGCGCCAAGGCGCCGGGTTTTCTTGCACCGCCGGCGTGGCCCAGGCCAGCGAGGGTTGCCAGCCGCCCAGCGGAGCGAAGGCGGTGCCGGCATCGACCGCCGCAGTCGCTGTCCGCGGGTCATCCAGAGCCGGCGCAGAAGCTGCCGCGCGGCTGGGTGCGAGCGCATCTTCCACCGCCGCGCGCACCGCCTGGTGCACCGTGCGGCCATCGCGAAAACGCACCTCGATCTTGGTCGGGTGCACGTTCACGTCCACCAGTTCGGGGCTGATCTGCAGGAACAGCAGGTAGGCCGGCTGGCGGCTGCCGTGCAACTGGTCTTCGTAGGCAGAACGCACGGCATGCGCCAGCAGCCGGTCACGCACGTAGCGGCCATTGACGAAGAGGTATTGCAGATCGCCGCGCGCGCGCGCCGCCTCGGGTTGCCCGGCCAGGCCTTGCAGCGCCAACGGCCCGCGCTCAGCAGCCAGCGCACGGCTGGCGGCGATGAAGTCCTTGCCCAGCACATCGGCCCAGCGCTGCGCCGGCGCTGCAGCGCGCCATTGCGCGGCCAGGCGCGCTTCGTTCCAGACCGCAAACCCGACGTCCGGCCGCGCCAGCGCATGACGGCGCACCGCTTCCAGCGCATGGGCAAACTCGGTGGCATCGGTCTTCAGGAACTTGCGCCGCGCGGGTGTGCTGAAGAACAGCTCGTTCACCTCCACGGTGGTGCCAGTGCCGCGTGCAGCGGGCGCAAGCTCGCCGCTGCGCGCCTGCAGACGCCAGGCATGCGGGGCACCTTCCGTCCGCGTGGTGAGCACCATCTCGGCCACCGAGGCAATGGCAGCCAGAGCCTCGCCGCGAAAGCCCATCGTCACCACCGATTCCAGTTCGGCCAGCGACCCGATCTTGCTGGTGGCGTGGCGCTTCAGCGCCAGCGGCAGGTCTTCGCGGTTGATGCCGCCACCGTCGTCTTCCACCACGATGGCACGCACACCACCGGCGACCAGGCGCACGGTGATCTGCGTGGCGCCGGCGTCCAGCGCGTTGTCCACCAGCTCACGCACCACCGAGGCCGGGCGTTCGACCACTTCGCCGGCGGCGATCTGGCTCACCAGTTCGTCGGGCAGCTCGCGGATGCGCCGCATTGCGCCGGGCGTGCTGGAGGTTGGGGGCTGCCGCAGCGGCGTCGTCGGCAACTCGGCGTTCATGCCAACGATTGTAGAAGCGCACCCTGTCAGGCTTGACGGGTGTCGCCACGCCGCAGGGCAGGCCAGAATGGTGGCAAGCAGCCGCGCGCGCCGTGGGCCGCGCAGCCATCTTCGTTGGAGTGTTGAATGCTTTCTTTCTTCGCCGAACTCGTGACCCGCACCGACGAGGACCGCCGCGGCTTCGAGACGCATCCCGTCGTCGTGGCGGCCGTTGCCGACGGCATGAGCCTGGAGCGCTACCGCGCGCTGCTGCTCGAGCTCTATCACGTGGTCTGGCACTTCAACCCCGTGTGCGCCGCCGCGGCCAGCCGCATGGACGACCGCTTCCAGCCGGTGCGCCACTTTCTCTACGAGCACATGCACGAAGAGACCGGCCATGAAGACTGGGTGCTGAACGACCTGCAGGCCATCGGCGTGGCCCCCGAGGCCACGCGTGCGCACACCCCTTCGGCGCACACGCTGGCGCTGAACGGCTACAACTACTGGGCTGCCGACCGCCGCCACCCGTGCAGCGTGCTGGGCATGCTTTATGCGCTGGAGGTCATTGCCTCGGTCTACGGCGGGCCGTTTGCGTCGGCCATCCGCGAGGCGCTGTTTCTCGAGGGTCAGCAGGGAGTCTCATTCATCGATTCACATGCCACGATGGACGCGCAACACATGGCCGAGCTGCGCACGCTGATGAACCGCATTCACGAGGATGACGCACTGGCCGCCGTGGTGGAGTCCACGCGCGTCAACTTCCATCACTTCACGCGCATCATCGAAGCGATCTGACCTTGCTCCCTCAGAACTTTGCGCCGCAAACCGGCCCGGGGCCGGCGCAGGTGCGCAGCGTGGCCGGCAGCATCACGGAACTGATGAACCGGCCCTACAAGACATTGCGCCTGGAATGGAGCGCTGAGTTGGGGCTGCTGCGCGTGCGCACCTGCGTCAAGCCCATCCAGTGCTACAGCCTGGCAGCAATGGGCGAGTTGCAGCGCATGCTGGACGACATCGCGGCCAATGTGCCGCTGGTGCGCCACTTCGTGATGAGCAGCGATGTGCCGCGCGTCTTCAACTTCGGCGGCGACCTGGCCCTCTTTGTGCTGCTGGCGCGCGCCGGCGATGTCGATTCCCTGAAGCTTTACGGCCAGCGCTGCGTCGACCTGGTGTGGTGGATGGAGAACGCCGCCCAGATGGGGGTGCACACCACGGTGCTGTCGGCCGGCGACACCCTGGGTGGCGGGCTGGAAAGCGTGCTGCCCTTCCACAAAGTGATCTTCGAGCGCAGCGCGCAGGCCGGCTTTCCGGAAGTCCTCTTCAACCTGTTCCCCGGCATGGGGGCCTGGGACTTCACCATCCGCAAGGCAGGCTTTGCTGTCGCCAGCGAGATGATCCTTTCGGGCCGGCTCTTCAACGCCGAAGAACTGCATTACCGCAAGCTCGTGGACGTGGTGGCCGAAGACGGCGAAGGCGAACAGGCGCTAGAGAAGGTGCTGCGCGATGTCGACCCGCGCCACCGCGGCACGCTGGCCGCGCTGCGCGCACAACGCCTGGCCAGCCCCGTGCGCTATGAGGCGCTGAGCGCCATCGTCGACCTCTGGGCCGAGAGCGCCCTGGGTCTGACCGACCGCGATCTGCGCCTGATGGAACGCCTGGCTCGCGCCCAGGCGCGCAAGGCCGGCGGCGCCGACGAAGGCGCGGTGGAAGAGATCAAGCGCATGGAGCTGGAGAACGCCTGGGGCGAGCGCCGCACCGGCATGGACCGCCGCGCCGTCACCCCCGAGTCCCGGGCCGACCGCCGCCAGAACGGCTGAGCTCGCTTCAGCCGGTGTTGGCTGCAGCCCGCTTAGGCTGCAGCCCGCCTTACTCGGGGGCGACGACCGAGCCGCAGTGCTGGCAGAAGCGCGCGCCCTGCAGCAGCGGCGTGCCGCAGTGCGGACAGAAACGCGCTGGCCGGCGCGGCGGGACCGGCACGGCTTCGGCCTCAGCAGGGCGCGCCTCTCGCACTTTCGCTCGCGCCGCAGCCTGCACCGCCGGTGTGGTGGGTGCCTGCGCCTTGCGCGCCAGTTCCTGCACCACCGGCAACCAGGCTGCGGCAGCAGCATGCTCGGCCTGCAGCTCCAGCATCACGCGGCTGCCGGGGCCATGGGGCGCAGCGGCATAGAACACCGACCGCAACTTCGCCACGCGGGCACGCAGGCCCAGTGCCGGCACGCGCAGGCTCTCGCCGCGGGCACGGCCCGCTTCGGCCATGCGCTGCGTGGCGGTGATCTGGCCGCCGAGGTCCAGCCATGTCAGCGTCGACGTGACCTCGACGCGGCTCCACAACAGGTGGCCGACACGCAAGGCGTAGCCGCCCACGGCCAGGCCCACGATGCCCGCAGCACCCGGCACCCACGAAGCGCCCGGCTCACGCATGTGTGCCCAGGCCAGCCACACCCAGGCCAGCGTACCGGCCAGGCTCCACAACAAACCGGCCACATCCAACACCCACAGGCTGCGCAGGCGCTGCGCGGTCTGCGGCACAGCGGGCACGGCCTGGCGCCCGGGCCTGGCCACCGCATTGGGCACCAGGGGCTGCGACTCCTCCAGCGCCAAGGCGTGGAAGCGTCCCGCTTCAGCGGCACGGGCTGGCGGCGCCGACTGCCAGGCATACCGGCGGTTCGGGATGCCTTCGGTCCATTGGCGGTGCAGTTCGAGATCGATATCGCGCAGCAGTTGTTCGGGGTCGCCCTCGAAGGGCATGTCGGCCTCTGCGGGCGCCACGGCCGGCAACCAGGGCGCCTGCAATTGCGCACGCGCGGCCAGCACGCCCAGGCCTTCGAAGAGGGACACGCTGAGCAACATCACCGCGGTGGCCAAGGGCAGGCCCAGGCGCGGCACCGATTCAGAGCGTGGCACGGCGCCGGCATACGTGCCGACGGCGCCGGCCAGCGCACCGGCCAGCAGCACCAGCACCGCCACCATCCAGGGCCGCAGCGCCGCGCCGTCAGGCCAGAGTGCGCGATGCGCCAGCACGCCAGCGCACACCAACAGCGGCACCAGCGCCGCCAGGCCCTGCGCCGGCGGCTTTCTGAAGGCAAGGAAGCTCAGCAGCAGCACCAAGGCCAGGCCGGCCGCCAAGAGCAGATGGGCCACGCGCACGCGAAGGTAGGCATGCAAGGTGGTGGGCGCCGCGGCCAGGGCGGGGCCCAGCGTGGCCAGGGCGGCGGCGTAGGGGCCGGCGACTTCAGCCTGCTTGAATTCGCCGACCTCCAGCAGGCGCTGCAGCGGGCCGGCGCCAGCGCCGATGCCACTGGCCTCGCGCGGCACATCGGCAGCCAAGGAACTGGGCTGGCCCGGAGCCAGCAGCAAGGTGCGCTGCGCCGAGGCCTTCCAGAGATCACGCGCACCCAGCAGCGACAACAACATCGCAGCCACGAGATGGGGCACGACGCTGGCCGGCTCAGGCAGCTTTTCCAGCGTGATGACAGGCGCAGCGGCGCTGTCGCCGGAGACAAAAGACACCACGCCGGCGATGACGACAGCGAAGAAGATCAACGCATAGCCGCGCCACACCAGGAACCGGTTTTCGGCGCCGTAGGGTGTGGGAAATTCAAAGGCAGGCCCTTCCAGGCTCCACCGGTAGGCCATGCAGGCTCCAGGCTAGTCGATGCGATCGCGGCCGATTCTGCATGAAGCAGCAGGCTCGCGAAGATGGCAAAAGCGGGCTGAAAAGCACCCAAGGGCAGCACAAGAAGTGCGCCAAATCAGCGCAAGAACAGCGCCCTACATGCTTCGCCGGTACTGCCCGCCCACCTCGAACAGCGCATTTGTGATCTGCCCCAGGCTGCACACGCGCACCGCGTCCATCAGCACGGCAAACACGTTGTCATTGGCCATCACGGCCTGCTGCAGACGCTGCACCATGGCCGGGGCCTCGGCCGCGTGGCGGGCCTGGAAAGCACGCAGGCGTTGCAGCTGGCCCTGCTTTTCTTCGTCCGTGCTGCGCGCGAGTTCGATGTGCTCGGGCACCGCGTCGCCATGCGGGTTGCGGAAGGTGTTGACGCCGATGATGGGGTACTCGCCGGTGTGCTTGAGCATCTCGTAATGCATGCTCTCTTCCTGGATCTTGCCGCGCTGGTAGCCGGTTTCCATCGCCCCCAGCACACCGCCGCGTTCGGCGATCTTCTCGAATTCGGCGAGCACCGCTTCTTCCACCAGTTCGGTGAGTTCGTCGATGACGAAGGCACCTTGGTTCGGGTTCTCGTTCTTTGCCAGGCCCCATTCGCGGTTGATGATCATCTGGATGGCCATCGCGCGGCGCACGCTGTCTTCGGTGGGCGTGGTGATCGCTTCGTCGAAGGCGTTCGTGTGCAGCGAATTGCAGTTGTCGTAAACCGCGATCAAAGCCTGCAGCGTGGTGCGGATGTCGTTGAACTGGATCTCCTGCGCGTGCAGGCTGCGGCCCGAGGTCTGCACGTGGTACTTGAGTTTCTGGCTGCGTTCGTTGGCGCCGTAGCGGTCGCGCATGGCCACCGCCCAGATGCGGCGCGCCACGCGGCCCAGCACGGTGTATTCGGGGTCCATGCCGTTGCTGAAGAAGAAGCTCAGGTTGGGCGCGAAATCGTCGATGTGCATGCCGCGTGCGAGATAGGCTTCGACGAAGGTGAAGCCGTTGCTCAGCGTGAAGGCCAGTTGGCTGATCGGGTTGGCCCCGGCCTCGGCGATGTGATAGCCGCTGATGCTCACCGAGTAGAAATTGCGCACGTCGTGCTGCACGAACCACTGCGCGATGTCGCCCATCACCTTGTGTGAAAACTCGGTGCTGAAGATGCAGGTGTTCTGGCCCTGGTCTTCCTTCAGGATGTCGGCTTGCACGGTGCCGCGCACGTTGGCCAGCGTCCAGGCGCGGATCTTCTGCGCCTCGTCGTCCGTCGGTTCACGGCCGTTGTCGAGCTTGAACTTGTCGAGGTTCTGGTCGATGGCGGTGTTCATGAACATCGCCAGGATGGTGGGTGCGGGGCCGTTGATGGTCATGCTCACGCTGGTGGCCGGGTGCGTGAGGTCGAAGCCCGAGTACAGCACCTTCATGTCGTCCAGCGTGGCAATGCTGACGCCGCTGTTGCCCACCTTGCCGTAGATGTCGGGCCGCAGGTCGGGGTCGTTGCCGTAGAGCGTGACGCTGTCGAAGGCCGTGCTCAGGCGCTTGGCCGGCATGCCTTCGCTCAGCAGCTTGAAGCGGCGGTTGGTTCTGAACGCATCGCCCTCGCCCGCGAACATGCGCGTCGGGTCTTCGCCCTCGCGCTTGAAGGCAAAGGTGCCGGCGGTGTACGGAAAGCTGCCCGGCACGTTGTCCAGCATCAGCCACTTCAGCACCTCGCCGTCGCATTCGTACTTCGGCAGCGCCACCTTGCGGATCTTGTTGCCCGACAGCGTGGTGTGGGTCAGCGCGGTGCGGATTTCCTTGTCGCGGATCTTCACCACGTACTCGTCGCCGGCGTAGGCTCGTCTCATCTCCGGCCACATGGCCAGCAGCTTGCCTGCCGCAGGGTCGAGCACGGCCTCGCGCTGCGCGGCGAGATCGTCCACGGCCTCCACCGCGCGGTGGCGGCCGGGCTTGTCGGTCATCAGCATGCGCGAGGTGGCGCGCAGTTGTTGGATCTCGCGCGCCAGGCGGCTTTGCACGAGCGCCTTGTGCTTGTAGCCGCGCACGGTGTCGGCAATGTCGGCGAGGTAGCGCACGCGCGCGCCGGGCACGATGGGCACCTGGTGCGTGCTGTGGCGCGTGGCCACCATCGGCAGGCGCCCTTCCGTCAACGGCAGCCCGAATTCGGCCAGGCGAGGCCGCAGCGCCTGATAAAGCGCCGTCACGCCATCGTCGTTGAAGCGGCTGGCCATGGTGCCGAAGACCGGCATCTGCTCGGTGGGCGTGCTAAAGGCTTCCTGGTTGCGCTGCACCTGCTTGGCGACGTCGCGCAGCGCGTCCTGCGCACCCTTGCGGTCGAACTTGTTGATGGCCACGAAGTCGGCGAAGTCGAGCATGTCGATCTTCTCCAACTGGCTGGCGGCGCCGAACTCGGGCGTCATCACGTACATCGCCAGGTCCACCAGCGGCACGATGGCGGCGTCGCCCTGACCGATGCCGCTGGTCTCCACCACGATGAGGTCGAAGCCCGCGGCCTTGCACGCCAGCAGCACATCGGGCAGGGCCTGGCTGATCTCGCTGCCGAAGTCCCGCGTGGCCAGCGAGCGCATGAAGACGCGCGGGCCGTGCTGCCACGGGCTGATGGCGTTCATGCGGATACGGTCGCCGAGCAGCGCACCGCCGCTCTTGCGGCGCGAGGGGTCGATGCTGATGACGGCGATGCGCAGCGCGTCGCCCTGGTCCAGGCGGATCCGGCGTATCAACTCGTCGGTGAGAGAACTCTTGCCGGCGCCGCCAGTGCCCGTGATGCCGAGCACCGGCGTCTTGCTGCCCTGCGCCGACACGGCGAGCGCGGCGCGAAATCCCGCATCGGCCTTGCCGTTTTCCAGGGCTGTGAGTGCTTGCGCGAGCGCACGCCACGACGCGTCGCTGTGGGGATGGCCCTGGCCCTGCAGCGCCGCCACGTCCCGCGGCGCGTGGCCGGAAAGGTCGTGGTCGCAGCGCATCACCATCTCGCCGATCATTCCCTGCAGCCCCAGACGCTGGCCGTCTTCCGGGCTGTAGATGCGGGCCACGCCATAGGCCTGCAGTTCACGGATCTCCGCCGGCACGATGACGCCGCCGCCGCCGCCGAAGACCTGGATGTGCTCGCCGCCGCGCGCCTTCAGCAGATCGACCATGTACTTGAAGTACTCGACATGCCCGCCCTGGTAGCTGCTGATGGCGATGCCCTGCACGTCTTCCTGCAACGCCGCCGTCACCACCTCGTCGACGCTGCGGTTGTGCCCGAGGTGGATGACCTCGGCGCCCATGCCTTGCAGGATGCGCCGCATGATGTTGATGGCGGCGTCGTGGCCGTCGAAGAGGCTGGCCGCGGTCACGAAACGCAGCTTGTTGGTAGGCCTGTAGGTCGCCAGGGCCCGGGCTTCGGCAGAGAGGTCGGTCATGGCGCGTCAGCTCGCTGGAAAGGTGGGGAAGCCGTTGTGCTGGGGCGTTGCCACCAACGTCAATCCGGCATGATGCCATGCAGGCTTTTGGCGGGCCGCTGCTACGCTCGCTGCCTCTTGTCGACTGGTGAACGCCCCCCCTGCCCCATGAGCTTCCTGGCCATCGACATCGGCAATACGCGTCTCAAGTGGGCGCTGTACGACAGCCCCGAACCCGGCGCCGAGATGCTGCGCCACGGCGCGGTGTTCCTGGAAACCATCGACGACCTCGCTGAAACCCAGTGGCAGGGTTTGCCGGTGCCGCAAGCCATGTTGGGCTGCGTGGTGGCGGGCGACGCGGTGCGCCGCCGCGTCGAAGACCAGCTCGATCTCTGGGACATCGAAGCGCGCTGGGTCGTGCCCTCGGCCTCCGCCGGCGGTGTGCACAACGGCTACGAGCACCCCGGCCGCCTCGGTGCAGACCGCTGGGTGTCGCTGATCGGCGCGCGCCAGCGTGTGCTGCACGAACAGCGCGCGGGCGGCCCGGCCCGGCCGGCACTGGTCGTGATGGTGGGCACGGCGGCCACGGTGGACGCTCTCGACCCCGACGGCCACTTTCTCGGCGGGCTCATCATCCCGGGCTTCGGCCTCATGCAGCGCGCGCTGGAAATGGGCACCGCCGGCTTGAAGGTGCCCACCGGCGAGGTGGTCGACTTCCCCACCAACACCAGCGACGCGCTGATGAGCGGCGGCGCGAATGCCATTGCCGGCGCGGTGGAACGCCAGGCACGCCGGCTGCAGGCGCGCACCGGGCAGGCGCCGATGATGCTCATCACCGGTGGCGGCGCCATGAAGCTGGTGGGCATCACCGACCTGCCTTTCGAGACCGTCGACAGCCTGATCTTCGAAGGCCTGCTGGCCTTGCAGGCGGCTCGCCTGGCGGGCTGAGGCCAGCTACAACCAGCGGCGCAACAGCTCCAGCAATTGCAGCCTCGAATACGGTTTGGCCAGGTGGGCGTCCATGCCCGCGGCCATGGACTGTGCCGCGTCTTCATCGAACGCATTGGCCGTCAGCGCGACGATGGGCACCCGCGGCAGGCGCAGCCGGCTCTCTCGCTCGCGCAGCGCACGCGTGGCCGCGTAGCCGTCGAGGATGGGCATCTGGATGTCCATCAAGACCAGGTCCACACGCTGGTTCTCCAGCAGCTTGACGGCCTGCGCGCCGTTTTCGGCTTCCATCACTTCGAGGCCGAAGGACTTCAGCATCTCGGCGCCGATCATGCGGTTGACGATGTTGTCTTCCACCAGCAGCACCATGCCCTCGAGGCTGTGGCTGGAGTCGAGGCCGCCGAACTCGCTTTCCGTCACCGCCAGCGGCATGTTGGGTGCCACCGGCAGCGTCAGCGTGAAGCCGAAGCTCGAACCCGCGCCGGCATGGCTGACAACCTCGATACGCCCGCCCATGGCTTCGATGATGCGCTGGCTGATGGCCAGCCCCAGGCCGGTGCCACCGCGCAGCCGCGACCGCGTGCTGTCCACCTGGTGGAAGGGCTGGAAGATGTGCGACAACGCCGCCGCCGTCATGCCGATGCCGGTGTCGCTGACGGTGAAACACACGCGCGGTGGCACGTCGGGGTCGTCTTCCGGCACCCGCTGCAGGCTGAGCGTCACGCCGCCTCTTTCGGTGAACTTCAAGCCGTTGCCGATGAGATTCAGCAGCACCTGCTTCAGGCGCGGTGCGTCGCCCAGCACGCCATCGGGCACACCCTCACCCATCTGCAGCGTGAGGCTCAGGTTGCGGCTTTCGGCATTGGCGCGGAACAGGGCCGTGGCCGAGGCCGCCACCGAGTGAAGAGACATCGGCGCGTTGGCCAGCACCAGCTTGCCGGCCTCGATCTTGGAATGGTCGAGCACATCGTTGAGGATGTCCATCAGGCTCTCGCCCGACGCAGCCGCGGTCTTCACCAGGCGGCGCTGGCGCGTGTCCAGCGCGGTCTGGCGCAGCAGTTCCAGCGCACCCAGCACGCCGTTCATCGGCGTGCGTATCTCGTGGCTCATCGTCGCCAGAAACTGGCTCTTGGCCACGTTGGCGGCTTCGGCGGCCTCTTTGGCGCGCAGCAGCGAGGCGTTGGCCTCGTCGGCCTCCAGGCTGCGGCGCATGGACTGCAGCGTCATCTCGCGAAACTCGCGCGTGGCGCGTTGCATCGTCACACCGAACAGCAGCGCCAGCACGGCCAGCGGCCATGAATGCACCGGCCCTGGCAGCAAAGACACCACCCCCAGCGAGCCCAGCTGAAACACGCTCAGCACGATGAAGCTGCGGCCGACGATGGACAGGAAAAATGCCGCCGTGGCGATGGAGCCACAAACGATGACGATGTACAACGTGGCGGTGGTGCCGCTGAGCTTGGGGTAGATCAGGAAAGTGGCGCAGGCCCACATCAGGCCCACCATGGCGGCATTGCCTTCGAGCTGCCACACCACCGCGGGCATGCGTTCCGGGGTGATGTCGGCCTCACCGCCGTACTGGCGTTGCAACATCCAGCGCCACAAGGACACTGGCAAGCCCAGCAGCAACATCAGCGCGGCCGCGACTGGGTCGCGGCCTTGCCAGGCCAGCCACGCCAGGAAGAGCACCGCCACCGTCAACAGCGGCACGCTGCGGGCGGAGTTGCGCACACCCACGCTCAGCATCCGGCGCTGGATGGCGGTGTGTATCCCGTCAGCGGTGCTCATCTGGGCGTGAGCATACCGCCCACCACGACCCGTCTCAGGTCTGAATATAGGTTTCCAGCTGCTCGATGGTCGAGTCCTGGTCCTCGATGATGTCGTCGAGGATGTCGCGGATGGAGATCATGCCCAGCACCGTGTGGCCCTCCAGCACCGGCAGGTGGCGCACCTTGCGCGCACTCATCACCACCATGGCGTCGCGTGTGGAGGTGGCTGGCGTCACCGTCAGCACCTGGCGGGTCATGATGTCGGCCACGGGCGTGGTGCGTGAGTTGCGCCCCTGCAGCGCAATCTTGCGCGTGTAGTCGCGCTCGGAGAACACACCCACCAGAGCGCCGCCCTCCATCACCATCAGCGCGCCCACTTCGTAGTCGGCCAGGAGCCGCAAGGCTTCGTAGACGCTGGTTTCGGGGCGCACGTGCCACAGCGTGCCTTCACGTTTCTTCAGCAGTTCTGACACCGGTTTCATGAGTTGCCTCCGTGCAGCGCCCAAGCGCCGCCTAGCCTACACAAATGGCTGACGCCTTCAAGGGTGGCTGTCCCCATGCCCGCACCGGCCGGCCGCACCCATGCCACCATCCCGGCATGTCCGACATGAAACAGACCCGCCCTCGGCGCCTGCCGTGGCGCACCGCACCGATGCTGGCCCTGCTTGCGCTGGCCTCGGTCGTGCCGGCCACGCTGGGGGGCTGCGCCGCGCTGGACGAGCAGCAGCGCCAATGGATCTTTCAGCCCAGCGAGCGCACCTGGTGGGGCGGCCAGAGCGCGGCCGAGGGCATGCAGGACGTTTGGGTGCCCTTTCGATCGGCCGCCACCGGCGACGAGGTGAAGCTGCACGCCCTGTGGCTGCCGCAGCCGCGCGCCGATGCGCCCGTGCTGCTCTACCTGCACGGCGCGCGCTGGGACGTGCGCGGCAGCGCCCCGCGCATGCGGCGCATGCACGAGCTGGGGTTCGCCGTGCTGGGCATCGACTACCGCGGCTTCGGCCGCAGCAGTGCCGCCCTGCCGTCGGAGGCGCTGGCGGGGGAAGATGCCCGCGCCGCCTGGGCCTGGCTGGCCGGGCAGGCGCCAGATGCACTGCGTTTCATCTTCGGCCACTCGCTGGGCGGCGCCATCGCGGTGCAGCTGGCCGCCACGGTGGACGATGAAGCCGGGCTCATCGTCGAGAACAGCTTTTCCTCCATCCCGGACGTGGTGCGCACCTTCAAGTGGGGCTGGCTGCCGGTAGGCCCGCTGATCACGCAGAAGCTCGACGCAGGCGCGCGCATCGCCGAGGTGGGCGCGCCGGTGCTGGTGGTGCACGGCAGCGAAGACAGCCTGATACGCCCCGAGCTCGGGCGCACGCTGTACGACAAGGCGCGCGAGCCCAAGCGCTTCATGCTGGTGGAGGGCGGCACGCACCACAACACGAACTCGCTGGGGCAAGGCCAGTACCGCGAAGCGCTGGCGCAGCTGTTCGGGCTGAGCGTCACCCCCTAGACACCGGCCTTCTGGCCTATGGCCGGCACGGCGTTTCGCGCGCAGCATGCGCGCATGTCCGCCCTGCCCACCGCCGAACGCCTGCCCACGCTGGACATCCTGCGCGGGTTTGCCCTGATGGGCATCCTGATCATGAACATGCCGGGCTTCAGCTTCAGTGGTTTCACTGAATCCGATGGCAGCTTCCACTGGCCCGGGCAGGCCGACCAACTGGCCCAGCAGGTGCGCGACGCGCTCTTCTCGGGCAAGTTCAACAGCATGTTCAGCCTGCTCTTCGGCATCGGCTTCACCATCCAGTTCACGCGCATGCAACAGCAAGACCCTCTGCACGCCACCGGCCTGTATGTACGGCGGTTGCTGGTGCTGCTGGTCATCGGTTTGCTGCACGCCACCTTGTTCTGGGACGGCGACGTGCTGCACGTCTATGCCGTGCTAGGGCTGCTGCTGGTGCTGGGCCTGCGCCGGCTCAGCGACCGCGGCGTGGTGGTGCTGATCGCGCTGTGCCTGGTTTACCCGCTGGTGGCCGGCCTGCTGCGTTTCGTGATCTTCACGCCCGAGGTGGTGGCCGCACGCACCGCGCAAGGGCTGGCGTTCGGCGTCAGCAACAACCTGGCCTTCGGCGCCGGCACCTACCTCGACGCCGTGCGCGAGAACGTGCGCCTGATGCTCCATTTCTACACCGACCCCCTGTCGGCCTGGGGCACCTTCGGCTGGTACGTGGCGATGGGCTTCACCATGCTGCTGGGCCTGCTGGCCGGCCGGCGCCGCTGGGTGCAGCGCATCCCGGAGCTGATGCCGCAGATACGCCGCCTGATGTGGTGGGCGCTGGCCGTTGGCTTGGCGTGCGGTGCCGCGTCCAGCGCCATCTTTGCACTCAACCGGGTGCCCGGGCCCAGCGCCATCAAGCTGCTGGGCAGCCTTTGCTACAACCTCAGTCGCCCGGCCCTGATGATCTTCTACGTGCTGCTCATCGTGCGGCTGGCGCAGCTGCCGGTGTGGCAGCGCCGCTTGTCGGTGTTCGCCGCTGCGGGGCGCATGCCGCTGACCAACTACCTGATGCAGACGCTGATCTGCACCACGCTCTTCTACAACTGGGGTTTCGGCCTGTGGGACCGCGTGGGCCCGGCCTGGGGCTTCGTGCTGTCGCTGGCCATCTTCTTCGGCATTCAGGTGCCCCTCAGCCTGTGGTGGACGCGCCGCTTCGAGCGCGGCCCGATGGAAGCGCTGTGGGCGCGCCTGACCTACGGCAGCAAAGGCCTCAGGGCGCAGCCGGCGGCAGCACCGCAGTGACCTCGATCTCCACCTTCGCGCGGTCTTCCATCAGCGCGCTCACCTGCACCGCCGACATCGCCACCGCATAGCTGCCGATCAGCTCGCGGTAGGCCGCGCCGATCTCGCGGCCGCGCGCCAGGTATTCGCGTTTGTCGGTGAGGTACCAGGTCATGCGGCAGATGTGCTCGGGCCCCGCGCCGCCTTCGGCCAGCACCGCGCGCACATTGCTCAACGCCTGGCGCACCTGAGCCACGAGGTCGTCGCTGACAAACACCTGCTGCGCGTTCCAGCCTATCTGCCCGGCCACGAAGATCTGCGTGCCAGCCGCCACCGCCACGCCGTTGGCATAGCCGCGCGGTGCGGCCCAGTTCGACGGTTGAAGCACGGTCATGGCGTGGGCATCCCATAAGGCTGCAGGGCATCGCGCACGTCGTCGGGCAAGGGCTGCGGGCGGTGGGTGTCGAGGCTGGTGCACACCAGCACCTGGCGCGCCTTGAAGCGCAACTCACCGCTGTCGTCCTCTCCAGCATGGCAGGCCAGTTGCAGCGTCAGAGAACTGCGGCCGAGTTTCTCGATCTGCCCCGCCAGGGTGATGCGGTCGCCGTGGCGGCTGACAGCGGTGAAGTCGACCTCCAGCCGCACCGTGGGCAGGCCGGTGCGGCGCGCGCCGATAAGGCCTGCGTAGGGGATGCGCAGACCGTCGTCGAACCACTGCTCGACGAAGCTGTTCACCATCACCAGATACTGCGGGAAAAAGACGATGCCGGCAGGGTCGCATTCGGCAAAGCGCACGGTGCGGGTGGCCTGGAACTTCATGCGTTCACTCAGATGCCTTTGAGACGTTCTTCAGACGTTTTTGAGAAGAAACCGCTGGAGTTTGCCGGTTTCCGTGCGCGGCAGCTCGCTGCGGAAGACGACCCGCCGCGGGTACTTGTAGGGCGCGATGGTCTGCTTGACGAAGTCTTGCAGCGTGCGCGCCAGGGCGTCGCCGGCCTCGAAGCCCGGCTTCAGCACGACGAAAGCCTTCACCACCATGCCGCGCGCTTCATCGGGCGCGCCCACCACGGCGCATTCGGCCACCGCGGGGTGCAGCAGCAGCGCCGCTTCCACCTCGGGGCCGGCGATGTTGTAGCCGCCGCTGACGATCATGTCGTCGGTGCGCGCCTGGTAGACGAACTGGCCATCGGCAGGGTCGACGAGGTAGGCGTCGCCAGTGAGGTTCCAGCCGTTCTGCACGTAGCTGGCCTGGCGCGGGTCGTCGAGGTACTTGCAGCCCGTCGGGCCCTTCACCGCAAGCCGGCCCACCTGGCCGGGCGGCAGTTCATGGCCCGCTTCGTCGAGGACGGTGGCGCGGTAACCCGGCACCGGCACGCCCGTGGCACCAGGGCGCGCCGCCGCCTCGTCGGCAGAGATGAAGATGTGCAGCAGCTCGGTGCTGCCGATGCCGTCGATGAGCGTCAGGCCGGTGGCCTGCTGCCACAGCGCGCGTGTCGCCGCCGGCAGCGCTTCGCCGGCCGACACGCACTTGCGCAGCGTGTGCATACGGTGCGTGCAGCGACCTTCAAGCGCCGCCATCGCGATGGCACGGTAAGAAGTGGGCGCGGTGAAACACACCGTGGCGCCATGGGCCTCGACGGCCGCCGGCAGCGTCTCGGGCGTGGCCTTTTCCACCAGCACCGTGCTCGCGCCCACCGCCAGCGGAAACAGCAGCAGGCCGCCGAGGCCGAAGGTGAAGGCCAGCGGCGGGCTGCCGATGAAGATGTCGTCGCGCGTGGGGCGCAGCACGTGCATCGGCCAGCAGGCGCAAGCCGCCATCACGTCGCGGTGGAAGTGCAGCGTGCCCTTGGGCACGCCGGTGGTGCCCGAGGTGAAGGCCATCAGGCAGATGTCGTCGGCGGACGTATCGACGTTGTTGAAACTCGCCGGCATCGCGGCGGCACGGGTTTCGAGTTCGAGCCGCTCACCACCGTAATGCGCGATGTGTTGCAGCGTCGGGCATTGCGGCACGGCCAGCGCCAGCTCTTCAGCCAGTCGCGCGTCGCACAGCGCGTGGCTGATCCGCGCCTTGCCGGTGATGGCGGCCAGCTCACGCGCACGCAGCATGGGCATGCTGCCCACGGCGATGCCGCCAGCCTTGACCACCGCGAACCAGCAGGCCGCCAGCATGGGCGTGTTGGCGCCACGCAAGAGCACGCGGTTGCCGGGCACCAAGCCCATCTGCTGCACCAGCACATGCGCGATGCGATGGGCCTGGGCCTGGAATTCGGCGTAATTCCAGCGCACACCCGCGCCCTGGATGCAGAGACGTTCGCCGTGGCCGGCGGCGATGTGGCGATCCAGCAATTCGGCAGCGCAATTCAGGCGCAGCGGGAACTGCAACTCGGGCAGCTCGAACAGCAGTTCCGGCATCAGCGCTGGCGGCGGCAGGCGCTCACGCGCAAAGCTGTCGATATGGGCGCTGGCGGCCGAAGCTGCGGAGGGCATGCGGGCATTCTTCGGCGAGATACTTTAGTTGTCAACTAAATACGGGGCGGCGATATCATGGCTGCGATGGCTGCGCGCATCCCGCTTCCCCAGACCCTCACGCCCCGGCTGTGGGACATCTCGCCGCCCGTGCATGCGGGCTCGCCGGTCTTCCCCGGCGACGCGCCGTTTTCGTTGCAGTGGCCCGCGCGCATCGGCCCGAACTGCCCGGTGAACGTCAGCAAGCTCACACTCAGCCCGCACACCGGCGCGCACGCCGACGCACCGCTGCATTACGGCGATGAGGGGGCCGCCATTGGCGAAGTGCCGCTCCACGCCTACCTGGGGCCGTGCCGCGTCATCCACGCCATCGGCTGCGGCCCGCTGGTGCTGTGGCAGCACCTCGAACATGCCTTGCAAGACCCTGTGGCACTGCCGCCGCGCGTGCTGGTGCGCTGCTACGAGCGCATGCCCGCAGACCGCTGGGACGAAGATCTGCCCGCCTACGCGCCCGAGACCATCGAGCAGCTGGCCGACCTGGGGGTGCTGCTGGTGGGCATCGACAGCGCGAGCATCGACCCGGCCACCAGCAAGAGCCTGGACAGCCACCAGGTGATACGGCGCCGCGGCCTGCGCGTGCTGGAGAACCTGCTGCTGGACGATGTGCCCGAAGGCGACTACGAACTCATCGCCCTGCCCCTGAAACTGACGACGGCCTGCGCATCGCCCGTGCGTGCCGTGTTGCGTGAACTCCGAAGCTGAACCGACATGACCCGAAACGATGCCCTCGCGCTCGACGCGCAAGACACGCTGGCGCCCTTGCGCGAGCAGTTCGAGCTGCCGCCCGGCGTGCTGTACCTCGACGGCAATTCGCTCGGCGTGCTGCCGAAAGCCACCGCCGCCCGTGTGCAGCAGGTGGTGACGCAGGAATGGGGTGTCGACCTCATCCGCAGCTGGAACAGCGCCGGCTGGATCCACCTGCCGCAGCGTGTGGGCGACAAGATCGCGCGCCTGGTGGGCGCCGCGCCGGGCGAGCTGGTGGTGGCCGATTCCACCAGCGTCAACCTCTTCAAGGTGCTGAGCGCGGCGCTGTCGATCACGGCCGAAGACGCGCCACAGCGCAAGACCATCCTCAGCGAACGCAGCAACTTCCCGACCGATCTCTACATTGCCGAGGCGCTGTGCCGCGAACGCGGCTTCACGCTGCAACTGGCCGAGCCCGACGAGCTGCCCGGCCTGCTCGACGATCGCAGCGCCGTGCTCATGCTGACGCACGTGAACTACCGCAGCGGCCGCATGCACGACATGGCGGCCCTCACCGCCGCGGCCCACGCCGCGGGCGCGCTGACGGTGTGGGATCTGGCGCACAGCGCCGGCGCGGTGCCCGTGGACCTGCACGGCGCGAAGGCCGACTTCGCCATCGGCTGTGGCTACAAATACCTCAACGGCGGCCCGGGCGCGCCGGCTTTCGTGTGGGCGCATCCGCGCCACGCAAGCCGCTTCTGGCAGCCACTGGCGGGCTGGATGGGCCACGCTGCGCCTTTCGAATTCACGCCCGGCTACCGGCCCGCCGAGGGCATCTCACGTTACCTTTGCGGCACGCCGGCGGTGCTGAGCCTGGCGGCGCTGGAGTGTGGCGTCGACACGGTGCTCGCGGCCGAACCACTCGGCGGCATGACGGCGCTGCGCCGCAAGAGCCTGGCGCTGACGCGGCTGTTCGCGCATCAGGTGCAGGCCAGCTGCCCGCAGTTGACGCTGGTTTCGCCCAGCGACGACGCCGCCCGCGGCAGTCAGGTGTGTTTGGCGCATCCCGAAATCGGCTACCCGGTGGTCCAGGCATTGATCGCGCGCGGCGTGATCGGTGACTTCCGCGCTGGCGACAAGTCGCACCCGGCGGGCGCGATGGATGTCCTGCGCTTCGGCTTCACGCCGCTCTACCTGCGCTTTGTCGATGCCTGGGATGCCGCTGAACACCTGCGCCAGGTGCTGGACAGCGGCGAATGGCAGCGCCCCGAGTTCAACCGGCGCCAGGCCGTCACCTGATGAGCACCTGCCCTTTCGCGGGCGATGGCGCCGATGGCGCCGCATCAGGCCAGCCCGGCGAACGCGAGCCGCTCGCCGAGTTCCACGGCGCGCAGCTCGACTTCAGCGGCGACATGAGCTATGGCGACTACCTGCAGCTCGACCAGGTGCTGAACGCGCAGAAGCTGCTCTCGCCCTGCCACGACGAGATGCTCTTCATCGTGCAGCACCAGACCAGCGAGCTGTGGATGAAGCTGATGCTGCACGAGCTGCGCTCGGCCACGGCGCATGTCGCCGCCGACGACTTGCACACGGCCTTCAAGGAACTGGCGCGCGTCTCCAAGATCATGGAGCAGCTGGTCCATGCCTGGGACGTGCTGGCGACGATGACGCCGCCCGAGTACAGCGCGCTGCGGCCTTATCTCGCCAAGAGCAGCGGCTTTCAAAGCTGGCAATACCGCTGCATCGAATTCAGCCTGGGCAACAAGAACGCGGCGATGCTGGCGCCGCACGCGCACCGGCCCGACCTGCTGGCGCATGTGCAAGCCGCGTGGCAGGCGCCGTCGCTCTACGACGAAGCGCTGCGCCTGCTGGCCCGCCGCGGCCTGGCCGTGCCGGCCACGCACACGGCGCGTGACTGGTCGCAGCCCTATGCCGAGAGCGCCGAGGTCGAAGCCGCCTGGCTGCAGGTCTACCGCAACCCGAAAGCGCACTGGGACCTCTACCAGCTGGGCGAAGAACTCACCGACCTGGAAGATGCCTTCCGCCTCTGGCGCTTCCGGCACGTCACGACCGTGGAACGTGTCATCGGCTTCAAGCGCGGCACCGGCGGCACCGGCGGCGTGAGCTACCTGCGCAAGATGCTGGACGTGGTGCTGTTTCCTGAAATCTGGCGGCTGCGCACAGATCTGTAGCCGCTCACACCGGCAGCGCGTGCCGCTGCTGGAATGCGCCATGCCGGCCGAGATGGCCCGACATCCACGACCAGACATCCTCCATGGCCGCGCGGTCGGATTGGATGAGCAGCGCCGGCGCGCGGTGGTCGATGATGGGCGCACCACCCAGGGCCCCGTGGCTGCCGAGAAACTTCTTCACCTCGAGCTTGCATTTCGGGTCGCGCTCGAGACCGCAGTTGCCGAAGTTCAGTGTCCAGCCGTCGGGCGTGGACATCGTCAGCGAGCGCATCACGAGCTTCATCTTCTGGTCCTGCGCGGTGATCTCGTTGGCGGCCTTGATCAGCATCGCGCAGGGCCCGGGCTTCAGCGGCGGCTTCATTGCCAGGTCGATCAGGTCTTCCATCGTCGACGGCCGCCGCCCCACGGGCAGACCCATGCACTTGGCGACCTTGTCGCGGGCAGCCTGCACACCGTCGCTGTAATAGAAGGCCAGCGACGTGTCGCGCACCGCGTGGTAGCAGTGCGCGACGTTGCCGGGCACGGTGTCGGCATCCCTGAACAGGTTGCCGGTGCGGTTCACGGCGTCGAAGAGGAACATCGCGTCGACATCGATGCCGCGCTTGTTCAGTGCGTGGGCGACGTAGATCACCGCGGCGCCGCCGCGGCTGTGGCCAGCCAGAAACAGCTTGGCAGAGCGGTGCGGCAAGCGGCGCCAACTCAAGACCGCCTCGAGGACCTCGTCGGCGATGCCTGCGGTTTCTCGCCCGAGCGTCGTGGGCCCGCGCCAGTAGCGCCCATGGGCCAGGTCTTCCAGCCGCTTGCAGAAGCCGCCGGCCATCTCGCGCTCGTATTTCTTGCCGTCTTCCTCGCCCGTGCCGTCGACGATGAACATCATCGTGATGCTCCTTGTCCACCGCCCCGGCAGACCTGGAACAGGCTTTTACGGGGACGCGCGGCGGGCCGCAACCCAAAGGATGGGGACGGCCGGGCCGGCGTCTGCCACCACGGCGCTACAACAAGGCGTTCAGCGCCCTTTCGAAGTTCACCACCGTGCGGTCGATGTTCTTCAGCTTGTCCAGCCCGAACAGGCCGACGCGGAAGCTGCGGTAATCGCCCGGTTCGTCGCAGGCCAGCGGTACGCCGGCGGCGATCTGCAGGCCCTGCTTGGCGAAGGCCTGGGTGTTCTGCCAATCGACGTGGTCGGTGTAGCTCACCACCACGCCCGGGGCCTGGAAGCCCACCGCGGCCACGCTTTTGATGCCCTTGCTCTCCAGCAGAGCGCGCACGCGGCGGCCCAGCTCTTCTTGCGCCGCCTTGGCAGTGTCGAAGCCGAAGGCGGCGGTTTCCTGCATCACATCGCGCAGCTGCGCCAGGCCGTCGGTGGGCAACGTGGCGTGATACGCGTTGGTGCCCTTTTCGTGCGCTTCCATGATGGCGAGCCACTTCTTCAGGTCGAGCGCAAAGCTGCTGCTGGTGGTGGTGTCGATGTGCGCGCGGGCACGCTCGCCCAGCATCACGAGGCCGGCACAGGGCGTGCTGCTCCAGCCCTTCTGCGGCGCGGTGACGATCACGTCCACGCCCGTCGCCTTCATGTCCACCCAGATCGCGCCGCTGGCCACGCAGTCCAGCACGAAGAGGCCACCGTGCTCATGCACGGCGTCGGCAATGGCCTTCAGGTAGCCGTCGGGCAGCAGCATGCCGGCCGAGGTTTCCACATGCGGCGCGAACACGACCTCGGGCTTGCCGGCGCGGATGGCCGCCACCGCTTCGTCCAGCGGCACTGGCGCAAAGGGCGACTTGGCCGCGCTGGCCGTCATGCGCGCCTTCAGCACCATGGTCTCCGACGGGATCTGGCCCATCTCGAAGATCTGGCTCCAGCGGTAGCTGAACCAGCCATTGCGGATGACGAGCACCTTTTTGCCGGTGGCGAACTGACGCGCCACCGCTTCCATGCCGAGCGTGCCACTGCCCGGCACGACGATGGCCGAGGTGGCGCCGTACACCTGCTTCAGCGTGGCACTCACATCCTGCATCACGCGGTGGAAGCGCTGGGCCATGTGGTTCAGCGCGCGGTCGGTGTAGACCACCGAGTACTCGAGCAGGCCGTCGGGGTCGGGGTGGGGCAGCAAGCCGGGCATGTGAGCCTCCGGTGACAAAACCATTCAGGCCCGCCAGCTTAGCAGCCGGGGCCCTTGCGTGCCTGAGGTGGCACGTGGCAGCACGCGGTGTCCCTCACGCCAGTGCCCCCGCCGAAACGGGGGCGGCACCTAGAATGTGACGACGACCGCACCGCTTTCGGCCCTGATTTTTGGAGCGCCCCATGGACACCCGCACCTCCCCCGTTCGTTTGCGCATCACCCAGCTGCGCGAAGTGATGGCCCAGCAGGGAGTCCACGCCGTGCTGGTGCCCAGCGCCGACCCGCACCTCAGCGAGTACCTGCCGGCGCGCTGGCAGGGCCGCGAATGGCTGAGCGGCTTCACCGGCAGCATGGCCACGCTGGTGGTAGCGGCCGACCAGGCAGTGCTGTTCGCCGACAGCCGGTACTGGGTGCAGGCAGAGGCCGAACTCGCCGGAACCGGCATCACGCTGGTCAAGATCCCCACCGGCAACAGCGCCGCGCACATCGACTGGCTGGCCGCGCACACGCCGCGCGCTGCCACCGTCAGCGTCGACGGCCAGGTGCTGGGCCTGGCCTCGGCGCAGGCGCTGCAGCAGGCGCTGAACGCGGCGGGCGTGGTGCTGCGCACCGACATCGACCTGCTCGACGCCATCTGGCCCGAACGGCCGGCGCCGCCTGCGCAGCCGGTCTACGAACACACCGCGCCGCACGCGCCGCTGGCGCGCAACGCCAAGCTGGCGACAGTGCGCGAAGCCATGGCCGCGCGCGGCGCCACGCACCATTTCGTGAGCACGGTGGACGACATCGCCTGGCTCACCAACCTGCGCGGCAGCGACGTCACCTACAACCCGGTGTTCCTGGCGCACCTGCTCATCACGATGACCGGTGCCACCCTCTTCGTGGGCGAAGGCAAGGTCGCCCCCGCCCTGGCCCAGCAGCTGGCCGCCGAGGGCCTGCTGCTGGCGCCATACGCCGAAGCCGCCACGGCACTGCGCCGCCTCTGTGCTGAACACACGCTGCTGGTGGACCCACGCCGCATCACCTTGGGCTTCCGCCAGCAGGTGAGCTGTTCGGTGATGGAGGCCATCAACCCGAGCACGATGCTGAAGAGCCGCAAGGGCGCGCAAGAAGCCGAGTTCGTGCGCGAAGCGATGGCCGAAGACGGCGCTGCGATGTGCGAGTTCTATGCGTGGTTCGAAGCGGCCATGGCGCGCGGGGAAGGCATCACCGAACTCACGGTCGATGAACGCCTGTCGGCCGAACGCGCCAAGCGCAGCGGCTTCGTGGGCTTGAGCTTCAACACCATTGCCGGCTTCAATGCCAACGGCGCGATGCCGCATTACCGCGCCACCGAAGAATCGCACGCCGTGATCAAAGGCGACGGTCTGCTGCTCATCGACAGCGGCGGCCAGTACCTCGGCGGCACCACCGACATCACGCGCGTCTGGCCCATCGGCACGGTCAGCCCCGCGATGAAACGCGACTACACGCTGGTGCTGAAGGGCACGATGAACCTGAGCCGCACGCGCTTTCCGCGCGGCACGCTGAGCCCGATGCTGGACGCGCTGGCCCGCGCACCGCTGTGGGCCGAAGGCATCGACTTCGGCCATGGCACGGGCCACGGCGTGGGCTATTTCCTCAACGTGCACGAGGGCCCGCAGAGCATCAGCAAGGCAATCCCGAATGCCGACATGGCGATGCAGCCGGGCATGATCACGAGCATCGAGCCCGGCGTCTACCGCGCCGGCCTGTGGGGCGTGCGCATCGAGAACCTGGTGCTCAACGTGCCGGTCGCCACCGCCGAAGGCAATACCTTCGACGAGTTCCTCGAATTCGAGACGCTGACGCTGTGCCCCATCGACACGCGCTGCATCGACAAGGCGCTGATGCGCGCCGACGAGTTGGCCTGGCTGAACGACTACCACGCCACCGTGCGCGCACGACTGGCGCCGCGGGTCGGCCCCGCCGCGCTGGCCTGGCTGAACGAGCGCACCGCACCGATCTGATGGCCGCGGCGCTCGGCATCGACCTCGGCGGCACCAAGGTCGAGGCCGCGCTGCTGGATGCCGCTGGCAGCGTGCTGTGGAAACAACGCCTGCCTACACCGGCCGGCGACTACGAGGCCACGGTGCGCGCCATCGTCACGCTGGCCGAGGCCGCGCGCGGGGTGGCGGGCAGCGCCGTCAGCATCGGCATCGGCACACCGGGCACCACCACGCCAGCCGGGCTGATGAAGAACTGCAACTCCACGTGCCTGAACGGCCGCGCGCTGCGTGCCGACGTGGAGGCCGCTCTCGGCCAGAACGTGGTGCTGATGAACGACGCCAACTGCCTGGCCTTGTCGGAAGCCACCAACGGCGCAGGCGCGGGGGCCGACGTGATCTTCGCGGCCATTCTGGGCACCGGCACTGGCGCGGGCATTGCGGTGCACGGCCGGGTGCTCAGCGGCCCCAACGGCCTGGCCGGCGAGTGGGGCCACAACCCGCTGCCTTGGGCCGAGACAGGGCAAGACCCGCACTGGGCCTGCTACTGCGGCCGCAGCGGCTGCATCGAAACCCTGCTCTGCGGCCCCGGCCTCGCACGCGACCACGCCCTGCACCATGGCGGCACGCTGGACGCCGCGGCCATTGCAAAAGGCGCGACCGCGGGCGACGAAGCCTGCAGCGCGACACTCGCGCGTCACAGCCACCGCCTGGCGCGGGCGCTGGCCAGCGTCATCAACCTGCTCGACCCCGATGTCATCGTGCTCGGCGGCGGGCTGTCCTTGATGCCGCAGCTCTACACCGAGGTGCCGGCACTGTGGGGGCAGTGGGTCTTTGCGGCGGGCGCGGACATGCCCGTCAAGACGCGCCTGCTGCCGGCACGGCATGGCGACGCCTCGGGCGTGCGGGGCGCAGCCTGGGTGGGGCGCGCGGCGCAACTGGTCTGAAGGCAGAACCGCAGCATGAGTTCAACACCTCTCGTGCGCCGCCTGCACGCGGTCAACGCGGAACAGCTGCAGCAGCTCGCCGCACTGCTGCTCGACGCCGTCGAGGGCGGCGCCTCGGTCAGCTTCATGTGGCCGCTGAGCATCGACCAGGCGCTGGCCTTCTGGCGGCACGTCGCCGAAGGCGTGGCGCGCGGAGAACGCGCCCTGCTGGTGGCTGAAGACCCGGAAGGCATCTGCGGCACCGTGCAACTGGTGCTGAGCCAGCCCGACAACCAGCCCCACCGCGCCGACCTGGCCAAGATGCTGGTGCACCGCCGTGCGCGCCGCCAAGGCCTGGGCGCGGCGCTGATGGTGGCGGCTGAACAAGCCGGCCGCGATGCGGCCAAGTCGCTGCTGGTGCTGGACACCGTGACCGGCAGCGACGCCGACCGCCTCTACACGCGCCTGGGCTGGCAGCGTGTCGGCGAGATCCCCGGCTACGCCTTGTGGCCGCGTGGTGGCCTGTGCCCCACCACCTATTTCTACAAGGCGCTGTAGCCGGGGTCAGGCCTTGCCGTATTTCGCGATCAGGGCCTTCGCGCTGTCCAGCAAGGCCTTGCCCTTGAAGCCGCGCTTGTCCATGTCGGCCACCCAGGCGTCGTCGACGGCGGCGCTGAGCTTGATGAACTCCTGCGCCTCGGCCGCGGTGAAGGTGTGGATGCTGTTCTTGCGGTCGGTGGCGCTCTTGCGGCCGATGGGGTCGTTGCTTTCCTGGGTCTTGCCCAGCCAGGCGCTGGTGGCCATGCCGCTGTTGTTGTCGATCACCTTCTTCAGGTCGGGCGCCAGGCTCTCGTACTTGGGCTTGTTCATCGCCATCACGAAGGTGGTGGTGTAGAGCGCCGGCGTGCCCGCGGGGAACTCGCTGTGGAACTTGGTGAGCTCGTGCACCTTCACCGAAGGCACCACCTCCCACGGGATGACACAGGCTTCGATGGTGCCCTTGCTCAGCGCGTCGGGGATGCCGGGCAGCGGCATGCCCACGGGAATGGCGCCCAGCGACTTCAGCATGTTGGTCACCTGCCGCGTGGGGCCGCGCACCTTCATGCCCTTCAGGTCGGCCGCTGTGGTGATGGCCTTGTTGGCGCTGTGGAACATGCCGGGGCCGTGCACCTGCAGCGCGATGACCTGGGTTTCCTTGAACTCGTCGGGGCACTGCGTCTGGAAGTACTCCCAGTACGCCTTGGACGTGGCCTCGGCGTTGTTCATCATGAAGGGCAGCTCGAAAACCTCCACGCGCGGGAAGCGCCCGGCGGTGTTGCCCGGCAGTGTCCAGACGATGTCGACGACGCCATCACGCGCCTGGTCGTAGAGCTGCACCGGCGTGCCGCCCAGCTGCATGGCCGGGTAGGCCTCGAACTTGATGCGGCCGCCCGACTCCTTCTCCACCTTCTCCATCCACGGCTTGTGCATGCTGAGCCAGACATTGCTCATCGGCTGCATGAAGGTGTGGAACTTCAGCGTCACGGTCTGCTGGGCCAGGCCGGCCAGGTGCGGCGCGCCCAGGGCGGCAGCAGCGGCGCCTTGCACGAAGGAACGGCGTTTCATGGGGTCATGTCTCCGGCATATTTGAGTGGCCACGAACTTAACGGCCCCCCGGCGCGGGTGACTTCAAGACTTACCCTGATGCCTGCGCTGCGCCATGGCCCGCAGACGCAGGGCCTGGGCCAGAATCCCCGGCAATCTTGCCCAAGAAGATTCGCCACCCGCCTTGTTCCGCACGCTGCGCAGCCAGTACCTCTTGCTCAGTCTCGCCACGCTGACGGCGATGCTGGGCTTGTTGCTGTGGAACGCGCAGACGCTGATGCAGCAAGTGCTGGAAGAGCGCTTCGAGGCCGAACGCCAGTCGGTGGCGCCGCTGCTGGTGGCGGCGCTCGGGCCGCTGCTGACCACGCGCGACTACGCCGCCATCACCGAGCTGGTGCGGGAAAACGAACGCAGCCACAAGCTGGCGTATGTCGAGCTGCACGACAGCCGCGGCCGCGAAGTGGCGCGCGCGGGCACGCCGCCGGCCAACGGTTCCGGCTTGAGCGAAGCGCCGGTGCTGTTGTCCGGCCAGCTCATGGGCACGGTGCGCTTCGCAGTTCGTACCGAGGCACTGGCAGCCGCACGCGAGCGCCTGCGCCGCAACAGCCTGGTCATAGGCACCGGCGTGCTGGCGGTGGGCGCCGTGCTGCTGGCACTGGGCCTGGCCTGGCTGGGCCGCGGCCTGGGCGCGCTCAGCCAGGCCAGCCGGCGTGTGGCAGAGGGCGACTACGCCACGCGCCTGCCTGGCAGCCGCGTGCGCGAGCTCGACGAGCTCTCGGTTGCGTTCAACCGCATGGCCGCTGCCATCCAGGCCCAACTCGGTGAACTGCGCGAACAGCAGCAGTTCCTGCGCGGCGTGCTCGACACGCTGGCCGAAGGTTTTCTGGTGGTCGACCGCGAAGGCCGCATCCTCGACTGCAACGACACCTTCCTGCGCCTGCACGGCCTGACGCGTGTGCCGGGGCAAGCGCTGATGTCGTCGTGCATCGACGGGCTGATCTTCCGGCCCGACGGCAGCCCGGTGCTGCCGCACCAGCGCACCACACGCGGCGTGCTGGCCACCGGGCAGCCCGAACGCGGCCGTCTGCTGCAGGTGCGGCGCCGCGACGGCAGCATTTCCTGGGTCAGCAACAACGCCTCGCCGCTGTGGCATGCCGGCGATCCCCTGCCTTACGCGGTGCTGGCCACGCAGACCGACGTCACGCGCCACGTGCTGGCCGAGCAGGCGCTGCGCGCTACGAACGACAGCCTGGAGCAGCGCGTGCAGCAGCGCACGGCCGAGCTTCAGCGCGCCAAGGAAGATGCCGAGCGGGCCAGCCATGCGAAGAGCGAGTTCCTCTCGCACATGAGCCACGAGCTGCGCACGCCGCTGAACGCCATCCTCGGGTTCGCGCAACTGCTGGCGCTGGAACGCACGCGCCTGAACGCGGCAGATCACCAGAAGCTCGGCCAGATCGAAACCGCGGGCTGGCATCTGCTGGCGCTGATCAACGACGTGCTCGACCTCTCGCGCATCGAAGCCGGCGCAATGAGCACCTCGTCCGAGCCCGTGGAGCTGGTGGCGCTGGTGGACGAATGCCTGCCTCTCGTGCAGGCGCAGGCCGAGCGGCGCCACATCACCCTGGCCGGCGCAGCGCCCGAGGCGGGCGGTGCCTGGGTCACGGCCGACCGCAAGCGCCTGCGGCAGGTGCTGGCCAACCTGCTGAGCAATGCCGTCAAGTACAACCGCGACGGCGGCCGCGTGTGGGTCAGCATCGGCCCACGGCAGGACGGCCGGCGCGTGCTGGCCGTGCACGACACCGGCCGCGGCTTCGAGCCGGCGCAGCTGCAGCAGCTCTACCAGCCCTTCACGCGCTTCGTGCCGGCTGGTGAAGTCACCGAGGGCACCGGCATCGGCCTCGTCATCACGCGCCGCCTGGTGGAGCTGATGGACGGCCATTTCGACCTCGCCACGGTGGCGGGCGAGGGTTCGGTGTTCAGCGTCTCGCTGCCGGCGGCCACCGCGCCTGTGCCGGTGCACAGCGTCCTGCCTGGATCAGCGCCAGCATCGTTGCAGGCGCCGCCAGCGGGGCCGGCGCTAGCGGCACAGCGGCTGCTCTACGTCGAAGACAACCCCTCCAACATCGAACTGATGCGCCAGGTGCTGCAACTGCGCCCGCAGTGGACGCTGGAGGTGGCCGAAGACGGCCCGCAGGGCCTGCAGCGGCTGCGCAGCGAAGACTTCGATGCCGCGCTGATCGACATCGACCTGCCGGGTATGGACGGCATCGAACTCTGCCTGCGCCTGCAGGCCGACGCGGCCACGCGCGCCCAAGCCGCACTGCCGCTGCTGGCGCTGAGCGCGAATGCGATGCCGGCCGACATCCGGCGCGCGCTGGCGGCCGGCTTCCAGGGCTACATCACCAAGCCCATTGCCGTGCCCGGGCTGCTAGCCGCGCTGGACCGGCTGCTGGACGCGCGGCCCCCTCAAACCCCGAAGGCTCCGTGATGAAAGACCTCGCCTGCTTGCAGCGCCGCCGGCTGCTGTCCACACTGGCGAGCACGATGGGCGTGACGGGCGTGATGGGAGTGACGGGCCTGGCCACCCCCACGGCTGCCGACGCGCAGACACCGGCACCAGCCGGTGGCACCGCCGCGCCGCTGGCCATCGTGCTGGCGCCGTTTCTCTCGGCGGGTTCGCTGCTGGCGGTGTACCGGCCCTTGCGTGAACACCTGGAGCGCCGCTTGCAGCGGCCGGTGGAGATGCTCACCGCGAAGGACTTTCGCACCCTGGCTGAAGAAACCCGGCGCGGTGAACACCGCGTCGTGCAGTTGCCCGCCCACCTGGCGCGGCTGGCGATGCTGGATTGGGGCTGCCAGCTGCTGGCCGCCCCGGCCGTGCCGGTGACGGTGGTGGTGGGTGTGAAGGACAGCGGCCCGGTGCGCAGCGCGGCCGACCTGCGCGGGCGCAGCGTGGGCATGCTGGATGCCCTGTCGCTCACCGCCACCGTGGGCCGGCGCTGGCTGGAAGTGCAAGGCGTGGCGGCGCAGGTGCAGGTGGTGCCGCTGGCCTCGGTGAACAGCGCGCTCTACGCGCTGGACCGCGAGGAGATTGCCGCTTTCGTGGCCGCCGACACGCAGCTGGCCGCGCTGCCCGCCGCCACCCCGCGCGGTGAACGCGTGCTCGCCAGCATCGCCGATATTCCCGGCCCGCTGCTGCTGGCCGGCCCCTCATTGCCGCAGGCCGAGCGCAGCGCGCTGCGCGCCGCCCTGGAGTCCTTCATGCCCGACCCTGCACACGTGCCCACCGCTGCCAATTCACGCCAGGGGCCGATCAGCGAAGCGCGGCTGAAACTGCTGGACGCCTACGCCGCCATCGCCCGCCAGGCGCTGGCTGTGCCCAGCCCCAAGGCGTGAAGCGCATGGGCCTGTTGCTGCTGGTGCTGGCCCTGGCGGGCTTGGGCGCGGCGTGGACGCCTGACAAACCCCGCGAAGAACTCGAAGCACGGTACGCCGGCCCGGCCAGCGAGTTCGTTGCCGTACTTGGCCTGCGTGTGCACCTGCGCGACAGCGCACCGGGCGACACCAGCGGGCGCCCGGTGGTGCTGATGCTGCACGGCTTTGGCAGCAGCCTGCACAGCTTCGATGCCTGGGCTGCGGGGCTGGCCACGACGCACCGCGTCATCCGCATCGACCTGCCGGGCGCCGGTCTCACCGGCGCCGATGCCAGCGGTGACTACAGCGACGAGCGCGGCATCGCGTTGCTGGCTGCGCTGCTGACACAACGCGGCGTTGCCCGCGCCACCGTGCTGGGGCACTCGATGGGCGGGCGCCTGGCCTGGCGTTTTGCGGCCGCCGAGCCCGGGCGTGTGGACAAGCTGGTGCTGGTGGCCCCCGACGGTTTTGCCAGCCCCGGTTTCGAGTACGGCAAGGCGCCGGATGTGGGCATGGTGGCCCAGCTGATGACCGTGGCCCTGCCCCGATGGGTGCTGCGCCTGAGCCTGGCGCCGGCCTACGCGCAGCCCGACGCGGTGATGAACGACGCGCTGGTCACGCGCTACCACGACCTGATGCTGGCCCCCGGCGTGCGGCCGGCCATCATCGCCCGCATGGAGCAGCTGAACCTGCTGCCGCCGGAGCCCATGCTGCGCAGCATCCAGGCGCCCACGCTGCTGCTGTGGGGCCAGCAAGACCAGATGATCCCCATCGCCAATGCGCAGGAATACCTGAAGGCGCTGCCGAACGCCAAGCTGGTGGCGCTGCCCGGCGTGGGCCACGTGCCGCAGGAAGAAGCAGCGGCCGCCGGGCTGGCGGCGCTGCAGGCGTTTCTCGCCCTCTGAAGCGGCGCCTTGCTGGTCTCCTAGCCGATGTACTTCACCAGCCACAGGCTGATGGCCGGGAAGAACAGCAGCAGCAGCGTGCGCAGCGTGTCGCTGATGAGAAAAGGCATCACGCCCTTGTAGCTCTCGCTGATGGGAACGTCCTTGGCCATGCTGTTGACGACATAGACGTTCAGGCCCACCGGTGGCGCCAGCATGCCGAAGCCCACCGTCATCAGCACCATGATGCCGAACCAGATGGCGGTGCTTTCCTTCGTCATGCCGAAGTCCAGGCCCATGATCATCGGAAAGAAGATCGGGATGGTGAGCAGGATCATGCTCAGCTCGTCCATCACCGCGCCGAGCACGACGTAGAAGAGCAGGATGGCGCTGACCACCATCAGCGGTGGCAGGTTCCAGCCCTGCACCAGGCCGGCCAGCTGGCCCGGCACCTGGGTCAGCGCCAGCGCGGCGTTCATCAGGTCGGCGCCGAGGAAGATGAGGAAGATCATCGCCGAGGTCTCGGCGGTCGCGTAGAAGCACTGCTTGAATTTCGGCCAGGTGATCTCGCGCTTCAGCAAGGCCGCCAGGAAGGTGGCAGCGGCGCCGACCGCCGCGCCTTCGGTGGGCGTGAACTTGCCGGTGTAGATGCCGCCGAAGACGATGAGAAAGACGATGGCGATGGGCGCGATGCCAGCCAGCGCTTCCAGCGTCAGCTTGGGCACCTCGTCGTGCGCATCACCCTTGCCGTCCCCGGCGGGACCGGCGGGCGCGTGGCCCGGCACCAGGCGCACGTAGATCGCGATGGCCGCCATGTAGCCCAGCATCGCGATCAGGCCCGGCACCATGGCCGCGGCAAAGAGCTTGGCGATGTTCTGCTCGGTCAGGATGGCGTAGATGACCAGCGGCACCGAAGGCGGAATCAGGATGCCCAGCGTGCCACCCGCAGCCAGCGCGCCGGTGGCCAGGCGGCCGCTGTAGCCGTGCCGGCGCATCTCGGGCAGCGCCACCTGCGTGATGGTGGCGGCGGTGGCCACGCTGCTGCCGCAGATGGCACCGAAGGCGCCGCAGGCCAGCACCGAGGCCATCGCCAGCCCGCCCCTGAACCGTGCCATCACCGCCGCGGCAAACTGGAACAGCGCGCGCGAGATGCCGCCTTGCGTGGCGAAGTTGCCCATCAGGATGAAGAGCGGAATCACGCTCAGGTCGTAGCTCGCAAAACGTGCGAAGGCCTGGGTGTTGAGAAAGCTCGCCAGCGGCAGCCAGCCGGCCTGCAGCACGTAGCCCGCCACACCGGCGGTGAACATCGCCACCGCAATCGGCGTGCGTGCGGCCATCAGCACCAGCATCACGGCAAAGATCAGCAGCGCCAGCGTGATGGGGCTCATGCGCGGCCACCCACTTCGGCCTGCAAGTGGCCGAAACCATGCCAGGCCTGCAGCAGCGCGATCAGCGCCGTCAGCACCAGTGGCGGCACCATGCCGGCGTAGACGACCCACTCCGGGAAGCCGAGCATCATCGAGCCGGCCTGGCTCTTCCACGCGTTGATGCCGCCGATGCCGGTGCGCCAGGCCATCAGCGCCATCACCGCGCCCAGCAGCAAGGCGCCGAAGCGGTCCAGCCCATCACGGGTGGCAGCGCGTGCGCCTGCGGTGAAGAAGTCGACCATGATGTTGCTGCGCCGCACCTGGCACCAGGGCAGGAAGAGCGCGATGGCGGCGCCGGCGGCCGAGCCCGAGAGCTCGAAATCGCCGACGATCGTCCAGCCGGTGGTGTTGCGGCCGATGAGGCTGACGCAGGTCATCAAGGTGATGACCGTGAGCAGCACGCCGGCCAGCACGGCGCAAAGGCGCGCCAGTTTTTCGAGCAAGACCAAGCGGGGTTCCCGTCTCTGTGTGTCGTCGTTAGGTCTGCGCCTGTGGAGCTGCGAACCGCCGCGCGAGTTTAGGGGCCCGGCGGCGGGGCCAAGGCCGGGCTCGGGCGCAAATCAATCACCACCGTGTGCGCGGCCTTGTCCTGCAGGCCCTGGCGGTTCGGGTCCCACAGCAATTGCAGGAAGCCGACGCCGCCAGTGGCCAGGCCGGCGGCATAACCGCCGTAGCGCTTCAAAGAACGCATCACCGTCATCGGCTTGCCGGTGAGCTCCAGCACGCGCAGGCGCAGCAGCTTCTTGCCCACCGTCTGGCCGCCCCACCAAGCCGGCAGCAGCGAAAAGTAGACGATGCCCCAGCCCAGGCCGGCGCCGGTGTCGTCGAGGAAACCGGCCACCTGCTCGCGCAGCCCTGTGGGCTTGTCGGCCAGCGCACGCCGGGCCTGGCGCGCCTCGCGCTGCGCCGCAGCGAGCTGGGTTTCCAGCTGCGTGATGCGCTCGGCAGAGCTCAAGGCAGCGGCACCCGAGGCGCCTGCTGCGGGGCCAGCCGCAGCGGGCAAGACGGTCGAGGCCTCGGGGTCTTCGTCACCATCGCCGGCCCGGCTGGCAGCCACGCTGGGCGCGGGCTCGCGCCACGTCACCCAGCGGTTGTGCGCCTCTTCCAGCGCCAGCATGGCGATCAGGGCCGCAGCCACCCAGCCCACCCACTGGCGCCGGCTGGCCTTCGTGCTGGGCGGACGGTTGCGCAGCTGCAGCAACACCAGAGCCAGGCCCAGCCACAACCACAGGCCGCTGATGCCGGTGAGCACGCCCACGACTGCGAGGTCCACGCCCATCGCCCAGGCCCGCCGCGCCGGTGTGGCCAGGGGCAGGCCCACCAGTTCAGGCGCCAGGTTCAAGGGCTCGGGGGTGACCCAGCGCTGGCGTTCACGCAGCGCGGGCGGCAGGCGGGTGAGCAGGGCTTTCATGCCGCGAGAGGGGGTTTCGCCAGAAAGGTCGGGCCAGGGTGCGTGGGCGCGATTGTGTGCCGTGTGCCCCTGCACCTGGCCCCTGCGGCCTGGGGTTGGCAAGGGGCCCCTGTGCTTCAATGGGGCGTCCGGCAGCGCGCGACGGGTCGCCGACCCGGCCGCTCCGGTGTGACACGAGGAGCCGATAAAACATGAATGGAACCAAGCTGGTTGGGGTGGTGTTGCTGGTGGTGGGCGTTCTGGCCCTGGCCTACGGCAGCTTCAGCTACACCAAGGACACCACGGCCGTGAAGCTCGGGCCGATGGAGTTGTCGGTCAAGCAGAAGGAAACGGTCAACGTGCCGGTGTGGGCTGGCGTGGCCGCCATCGTTGCCGGTGGGCTGCTGCTGGCCTTCGGCGGCAAGCGCGGCTGAAGGCTTAAAGGGAAAGGCTCGGGCCGGCGCCCTACTTCTCGGTGGCCTGGGCTGCGCGTGCGGTGAGCACGAAGCCGGCCACGTCGTCCAGCACGGGTGCCAACCAGCGCAGCGGCACGCCGAAGGCACCGATCAAGGTGACGTGGTTGGCGCGCGGGTAGCGCTGCAGGTTGACGCGCACACCCGCCGCCGCGAGCCGCGCGGCCAGGGCGGCCGTGTTGCGTTCGGGGTCGACCAAGGCGTCGGTGCTGCCCGCAGCCAGAAAGCTGGGCGGCGCTGCGGCGCTGGCAAAGGCCAGCGGCTGGGTGTCGGGCGGGTAGTCGGGGTGGAAGAACACCGGCTGCGCATCGCGGTTGGTCATCGGCAGGAAATCGTAGGGCCCGGCCAGGCCGATGAAGCCGGCCAGTTCACGCGGCGTGTGGCCGGTGGCGCCCAGCCAGCGCGGGTCCAGCGCCAGCATCGCGGCGTTGTAGCCGCCGGCACTGTGCCCCATCACGAAGACGCGCCGCGCATTGCCGCCGTGCTCGGCAGCGTGCGTCAGGCCCCAGGCCAGCGCCAGCGCGCTGTCAGCCAGGAAGTCGGGGTAACGCACCTCGGGGTAGAGCCGGTAGTCGGCCACCATGCACAGCACGCCGCGCGAGGCCAATGCGGCACCGACGAAGCCGTACTGCGCGCGTTCTCCGCTGTTCCACGAGCCGCCATAGAAGAACACCACCACCGGCCAGCCGCCAGCCGGCGCCGTGCCCGTCGGTCGATAGATGTCGAGCTTCTGGCGCGGCAGGCTGCCATACGTGATGTCGGTCAGGCGGGTGTGGCTGTCGGTGCTGGCCAGCGCGTTCAGCGTGGCCAGCGGTGCGCAGGCGCCCAGCACGAGCGTCAGGCCCACCAACAGCGCGGTGCCGGCCGCCGCGCTGGCGAAGGTCGGCTTGATGCCCGTGATGCAAGCCCAGGCCTGCGCCATCAAGCCGATACCCCTGCAGCGCCGCTGCGCACGCGCAGGATGGCGGCGAAGTACGCCGCCAGTTCGTCACGCGCGTCCAGCGGCAGGATGTGGCCGACATGCTGGTCGGGGCGCACGATGAGCACGCAGCCTGCGGCCCGGTCGACGCCGCGCAGTTCGAAGATGTCTGCGCCGGGCTGGTCCTGCGCGCAGAAGACCTTCTCGTAGTCGCACAGCCCGTAGCGGCCGACGTGCGGGCGCAGCAGCGTGGGCATCGCGCCGTGATCCAGCTCCCGAAAGCCCTGCTGGAACACGGCCCGGGTGTCGATCACGGCATCCACGTCTTCGCCCGGCGCGGTGTGGCGCCGCAACGGCGAGGCCGGGTCGTGTTCGAGCCAGTGGCACAGCGTGGCCACGGCGCCACCGGGCCCGCCCGCATCGCCGCGCGGCGCAAAGATGAACAGGCGAAAGCGCGCGTCGGCCTCGATGCAATGGCCCAGGTGCAGGGGCCTGGCATCGGCCAGCCGCACAACCGGGGCCGAGTGGAAGCGCTTGCCGATGTCGAAACCGCGCGCCAGGTGCTGGTGCTCGGCCGCGCCGGTCAAGGCGCTGCGCGCGTAGCGGATCGTCAGCCCGCAGGTGAAGGGCAGGTTGTTGACGAATTCGCGCGCCACGCGCGGCAGGCCATCACCTGCACCACCGGCCGCGTCGGCGCTGCGGTCGCCCACCACGCGCGCCCATTGGTGGTCGAAGTCCACCAGCCCCTTCGCCGCGGCGCGGCGTTCGGCCGAGTAGCTGTGCAACAAGGCCGGGTCGGCCCGCCCGGTGAGCACCGACACCAGCTTCCAGCCGAGATTGAAGGTGTCGACCATCGACACGTTCATGCCTTGCCCGGCCTTCGGGCTGTGCGTGTGGCAGGCATCGCCGGCCAGCATCACGCGCGGCGTGCGGGTGACCAGCTGGCTTTCGGGCACGTCGTCGAACTTGTCCGTCAGGCGGTGGCCGATCTCGTAGATCGACGACCAGACCACCTCCTTCACCTGCAGCTGGAAGGGGTGGAAGATGCGCTGCGCCTTCGCGATGATGTCGTCGGCCCCCATGCCGCGGTCGGCCACGCGCTCTTGCTCGCCCAGGGCATCGAGCTCGACATACAGGCGCACCAGGTGCCCGCCCTCGCGCGGCAGCACCATCAGGATGCCATCGTCGCGCGAGCGCACGAAGGACTTCATGCGCCAGTCCGGAAAGTCGGTGACAGCCAGCACATCCATCACGCCCCAGGCCTGGTGCGCGGCATCGCCATGCAGGGCACCGCCGATGGCGCTGCGCACGCCGGAACGCGCGCCGTCGCAGCCGATGACGTAGTTGGCACGCACCTGCGTGGTCTGGCCCTCGCGGCCCGGAGCGGTGTGCTGCAGGGTGACGGTGACGGGGTGTTCGGTGGCCGCGGTGTCGACCTGCAGGCCCACCACCTTCAGGCCGTAGTCCGGCTCCATGCGGTGCGGCGAGCGGCGCATCAGATCCAGGAACAGGTCGTGCACGCGCGCCTGGTTGATCAGCACGTGCGGCATCTCGGACAGGCCGTCGGGCACGTCCTGCACGCGCGCCACCCGCGCCAGCGGAGCCGCGTTGCCTGGCGCCCAGAACGTGGTCTCGTTGATCCACACCGACTCGCGCATCACCTTCTCGGCAAAGCCGAAGGCCTGGAACATCTCCATCGAGCGCACGCTGATGCCGTCGGCCTGGCCCTTTTCCATCGGCGCCAGCTTGGGCTCGACCAGCATCGTGCGGATCTGCGGGAAGGCCGCGAGCTGGGCCGCCAGGCACAAGCCCGCGGGCCCGGAGCCCGCGATCAGCACGTCGACGGTGGGCGGCAGCGGGTCACCCGCGCGGCGGTGGCCGGGCAGGGCCGGCCGCACATCGGGGTCGCCGGGGATGAAGCCGTGGCGGTGGTATTGCATGGTGTCCTTGGGCCCAGGTGCCCACGGCAGAACCGTGGCGCTGACTGAGTGTGTTCTAGCGATAGAAGAGATGCGACTGCCCGCGAAACACCGGTGAGCTCTCGCACAGGCCCACCACCTCGGGGTAGACACGGCGGAAGACGCGGCCCTCGAAGTCCTTGCTGGTGTACATGGTCAGGTAGCACTTCGCGCAGGCGGCCAGCCCCAAAGCACCGGCGTCCTTCTTCTCACGGCGATAGGCCTCGAGGGCCGCCACCGCGCCGGCCCGGTAGGTGGCCACGCGGTCGCGCGTGAAGATCAGCCCGCCGTCGCCCAGCATGCGCGGCGCCAGGCTCGCGTGCAGCACGTCCAGCTTGCGGTCGGGGCCGATGTTCACCTGCTGCGGCAGCAGCTTGGTGGCGCCGGCGTGCACCTTCAGGCGTTCGTAGCCATCGCGCGTGAAGTCGCTGGCCTGACAGGCCGCTGCGAAGTCCAGCGACAGGCCCAGGTTGCAGAAATGGGCGGCGTCGGCGTGCGTGAACATCGTCGTCGGTTTGTCGACGACCGCCTCGTCCTTCGGGTCGAAGCCGGCGTAGGTGTCCTTGTCATCGCTGCGCATCCCCGTGCCGATCTGGTCGGTCGCCTTGGCCAGCACGAAACTCGCATCGGGCAGCGAAGGCCGCTGCTGGCGGGCACGGGCGCGGTTGATTTCGGCAACGACGATCTTCATCGTCACCAGGTAGTAGAAAAAGAACTCGGCGCGCTGCAAGGCGTGGGCTTCAAGTTCGTCTCGCAAGGCGCCGGCAAACACCGGCAGGTTGCGCTTGTCATCCACATGGCGGCGGCCGGCGGCGGCGGGGCGGGTCATGGCGGGTGCTCCTGGTGTCGGGTGTTGCTGTCAGTCATCGCTGTCCACATCATCGACGGTCACAGCAGCACGATGTCGTACTGCTCCGGGTTCATGCCCGCTTCGGCGCTGAGCGAAATCGGCTTGCCGATGAACTCGCTCAGGCCGGCCAGGTGCACGCTCTCCTCGTCCAGCAGCATCTCGACGACGGACGCCGACGCGATGACGCGGAACTCCCTGGGGTTGAACTGCCGCGCTTCGCGCAGGATCTCGCGCAGGATGTCGTAGCAGACGCTGCGCGCCGTCTTCACCTGGCCCCGGCCCTGGCAGGTGGGACACGGTTCGCACAGCATGTGAGCCAGGCTCTCGCGCGTGCGTTTGCGTGTCATCTCCACCAGGCCCAGCTGCGTGAAGCCACTGACCGTGGTGCGCGTGCGGTCGCGCGCCAGCTGCTTGCGCAGTTCGGCCAGCACCGCCTCCTGGTGCTCGGGCCGCGTCATGTCGATGAAGTCGGCAATGATGATGCCGCCCAGGTTGCGCAGGCGCAGTTGCCGCGCAATCGCGCCGGCGGCCTCCAGGTTGGTCTTGAAGATGGTGTCGTCGAAATTGCGCGCGCCGACGAAGCCGCCGGTGTTCACATCCACCGTGGTCAGCGCCTCGGTCTGGTCGACGATGAGGTAGCCACCGCTCTTCAGCTCGACACGCCGCGCGAGTGCCCGCGCGATCTCTTCTTCGATGCCGAAGAGGTCGAAGATGGGCCGCTCGCCCTTGTAGTGCTCGAGCTTGTTCACCGTGCCCGGCATGTAGGTGTCGCCGAAGGCCCGCAGCGCGGCGCATTGCAGTTTGCTGTCGATGCGTATCGTGCCGGTGGCCTCGTTCGACAGATCACGCAGCACACGTTCGGCCAGGCTCAGGTCCTGGTGCAGCAGGCTGCCGGGCGGACGCTGCTGCGCACGTTCTCGGATCAAGGCCCAGGCGCGGCGCAGGTAGGCGATGTCTTCGGCGAGTTCGGCGTCCGTTGCTTCTTCCGCGTTGGTGCGCAGGATGAAGCCGCCGCCAGCTTCGCCCGCCAGCGCCTGCACGCGCGCCCGCAGGCTCTCGCGCAATTCCTGGCTGCCTATCTTCTGGCTGATGCCGATGTGTTTGTCGTGCGGCAGGAAGACGAGCATGCGCCCGGCGATGCTGACCTGCGTCGACAGCCTGGCGCCCTTGCTGCCGATGGCGTCCTTGATGACCTGCACCGTGAGCGTCTGGCCTTCGAAGACCTGGCGCTCGATGGGCACCAGCGGTGCGTCGCTGCGCGCCTCCGAGCGCGGCGGGCCACCCAGCAGATCGGCTACGTGCAGGAAGGCCGCGCGCTCCAGGCCGACATCGATGAACGCGCTTTGCATGCCTGGCAGCACGCGCACCACCTTGCCG
>JANMMD010000120.1:0-7399 GCA_031372905.1 Betaproteobacteria bacterium | reverse complement strand
ATGAGCGAGGGCCGCTTCCTGCAGGTGGGCGCGCCGGGCGACGTCTACGAAACCCCGGCCACCCGCTTCGTTGCCGACTTCATCGGCAACGTGAACCTGATGGACGGCACGCTCGATGTCGACGAGACCGACCACTGCGTGATCGGCAGTGCCGATTGCAAACACTATGTGGGCCACGGCATCACCGGCACCGAAGGCATGGCCGTCACGGTTGCGCTGCGGCCCGAGAAGATCCATCTCTCGCACGCCCAGCCCGAGGGTGAATACAACCGCGTGCAGGGCACGGTGAAGGAGATGAGCTACTTCGGCAGCTTCACCGTCTTCCACGTGCAACTGGCCAGCGGCGCGGTGCTGAAGGTGAGCATGGCCAACACGCAGCGCCACCGCGACGAGACCTACACCTGGGGCGACAAGGTCTGGGCGCACTGGTCGCCCTCGGCCCACGTCGTGCTCACGCAGTAGGCGCGGGGGCTCGCGATGCAAACCTTTCGCAGCTTGTTCACCGGCCGCGGCCTCGTCATCGCGGCGCCGCTCTTGTTCCTGCTCGTCTTTTTTCTCGCGCCCTTTCTCATCGTCGGCAAGATCAGCGTCTCAGAAACCGAAGGCGTCGGCTTCAAGGATCTCTTCAGCTACGTCGACGGCGTGCTGCAGGTCAGCGCGAAGTTCGGCAACTACGTCTTCCTCGCCGAAGACCCGCTCTACTTCAACACCTACCTGGCCAGCCTGAAGTACGCGGCAGCCACCACAGTGCTGTGCCTGGCCATCGGCTATCCCTTCGCTTACTTCATGGCGCGCGCCAAAGCCACCGCGCAGCCGGTGCTGCTGATGCTGGTGATGCTGCCGTTCTGGACCAGCTTCCTGCTGCGCGTCTACGCGTGGCGCGGCCTGCTCACCGAAGGCGGCTGGGTGGCCGAGGCCGTCGTCGGCCTGGGGCTGGACCAGGTGCTGTTGGCACTCGGCCTGATCTCCACGCCGGGCACGCTGATGCACACGCCGTTTTCGCTGGTGCTGGGCATGACCTACACCTACCTGCCCTTCATGATCCTGCCCCTTTACGGCAACCTGGCGAAGATGGACCTGCGGCTGCTGGAAGCCGCTGCGGACCTGGGCGCCACGCCGTGGACCGCGTTCTGGAAAGTGACAGTGCCGCTGAGCAAGGCCGGCATCATCGCCGGCAGCATGCTGGTGTTCATTCCCTGCGTCGGCGAATTCGTGATCCCCGAGCTGTTGGGTGGCCCCGAGACGCTGATGATCGGCCGCGTGCTCTGGGACGAGTTCTTCAGCAACAACGACTGGCCCATGGCCAGCAGCGTGGCCGTGGTGATGGTGCTGTTGATCATCGTGCCGCTGGCCATCTTCAACAAATACCAGGCCGAAGCGCAAGAGGTGCGCAAGTGAAAGCCTCGCGCTTCAACACCTGGTTCGGCCGCGGCTGGCTGGGGGCTGTGTACGTCTTCCTTTTCGTGCCCATCGTCGCGCTTGTCGTGTTCTCGTTCAACGACTCGCCCATCCCCAACGTCTGGCGCGGCTTCACGCTGAAGTGGTACGCCGCGCTGGCGCAAGACGAAGAGATGCTGTCGGGCCTGTGGCTGAGCCTGCAGATCGCCTTCATGACGGCCTGCGGCTCGGTGGTGCTGGGCACGCTGGCCGCGTTTGCGCTGGTGAAATACAAGCGCTTCACCGGCCGCACGCTGTTCAGCGGCATGGTCAACGCGCCGCTGGTGATGCCCGAGGTGGTGGTGGGCCTGAGCCTGCTGCTGATGCTGGTGAGCGTGCAGCGAGCGCTCGGCTTCCCTGAACGCGGCCTGATGACCATCTGGCTCGGCCACCTGCTGCTGGGCATGGCCTACGCCACGGTGGTGGTGCAAGCGCGGCTGCAAGACCTCAACCCGCAGCTCGAAGAAGCCGCGATGGACCTGGGCGCGCGGCCGCAGCAGGTCTTCTGGCTGGTGACGCTGCCGATGATCGCGCAGAGCCTGGTCTCGGCCTGGCTGCTGACCTTCACCATCAGCCTGGACGACGTGGTGCTCTCGGCGTTTCTCTCGGGCCCCGGCAGCACGACGATGCCGCTGGTGATCTTCTCGCGCGCGCGGCTGGGACTGAACCCGAGCGTCAACGCCGTGGCCACGCTGATCATCGTGGTGGTGGGCGTGGGCGTGGTGCTGGCCAGTTATTTCATCGCCCGCCAGGAAAGGCGGCGCCAGCAGGACATGGCCGCGGCCGCCCGCGCCTGATGCGGCCCATGCCGCACGGCGCCCCCCCGCCCTCGCCTCCAACTTGGGCCTACCTCAGCCTGGCCGCCAGCATGGCGCTGGTGGGCAGCTACGTGGGTCTCAGCAAGCTGCTGGTGGCGGTGTTCCCGGTGCTGCTGCTGGCCTGGCTGCGCTTCGGCATTGCGGCCGTGGCGATGGTGCATTGGGTCAGGCGCGTGCCCGGTGAAAGTGCACTCTCGCCGCACGACCGCAAGCTGCTGTTCTGGGAAAGCTTCCTCGGCAACTTTCTTTTCAGCATCTGCATGCTCTACGGCGTGATGCTGACCTCGGCGCTGGCCGCGGGTGTCACGATGGCCGCCATTCCTGCCGCGGTGGCGGTTTTGTCCCGCCTCGTCCTGGGTGAACGCATCCGGCCGCGTGTGATGGTGGCCATTGCCTGTGCGATGGCCGGTATCGCGCTGCTCGCCTTCGCGCGCACGGGCGATGCCAGTGCCGCTGCGGTCTCACCCTGGGGTTATGCGCTGCTGCTGGCCGCGGTGCTGTGCGAGGCGAGCTATGTCGTCATCGGCAAGCGGCTCACGGGCAACGTCTCGCCACGGCGCATCAGTGCGCTCATCAACCTCTGGGGCCTGGCCCTGGTCACGCCCTTTGGCCTGTGGCAGGCGCTCCGTTTCGATTTCGCGGCTGTTTCCGTCGGCCAATGGACGTTGCTGGCTTTTTACGCCATAGCCGCCAGCATGGTGACGGTGTGGCTCTGGATGATGGGCCTGCGCCACGTGCCGTCGTCACGCGCCGGTGTCTTCACGGTGCTGCTGCCGGTCAGCGCGGCGCTGGTGGGCATCGCGGTGCTGGGCGAGAGCTTCGGCGGCGCGCATGTGGCGGCCTTCGTGCTGGCCATGGCCGGGTTGTTGTTGGCGACCTGGCCCGAGCCGAAGCCAGCGCATGCCACCGCGCCGCCTTGACGCCGCCGCGATGCTCGACCTCATCGTCTTCGGCGCCACCGGCTACACCGGCGAATTGATCGCCGCGCGCTTGCAGACCACCCGCACTGCAGGCCGCAAGCTGCGCTGGGGCATCGCAGGCCGCAGCGCCGAGAAGCTGGCTGCGGTGCGCCAGCGCATCGGTGCGCCGGCCGACCTGCCTTGCTTCGTCGCCGATGCCCACGACCCCGGCAGCTTGCACGCGCTGGCGCGCCAGGCGCGCGGCATCCTCAGCACTGCCGGGCCCTACCAACTGCACGGCGAGGGTGTGCTGCGTGCCTGCATCGAGGCCGGCACCGACTACCTCGACCTCTGCGGCGAGCCGGCCTGGATGGCCCGCATGATCGTTGGGCACGAGGCCGCAGCGCGGGCCAGCGGCAGCCGGGTGCTTTTCTCCTGCGGCTTCGACTCCGTGCCCTTCGACCTGGGCGTGCGCTTTGTGCAGCAGGCCGCGCTGCATCGCTACGGCCACCCGCTGCGCCAGCTGCAGGGGCTGGTGGTGGAGATGAAGGGCAGCTTCTCCGGGGGCACTGCGGCCAGCCTGCTGGCCACGGTCGAGGCCATGGGCCGCGAGCCTGGCGTCGCGCGAACCATGGCCGACCCCTTCGCGCTGACGCCGGGCTTTCAGGGCCCACCCCAGCCCGACGACCCCGAGGCCCGCCACGAGCCGCTGGCCGGGGCCTGGAGCGCACCTTTCGTGATGGCCGCCATCAACACCAAGAACGTGCACCGCACGCATGCGCTGCTGGGCCACCCCTGGGGCGTGGACTTCGTCTACGAAGAGCGCCAGCTCTGGGGCAGCGGCCTCGACGGCGAGCTGCGCGCACGCGGCGCGGCGCGCACGGCGCGCTTGCAAAACGCGGCACTGGCCTTTGCGCCGGCACGTGCCCTCATCCGCCGGTTTGTCTTGCCCAAGCCGGGCGCGGGCCCCGACGCCCGGCAGCGCGACAGTGGCCGCTACACGCTGCGCTTCATCGGCAGCACGCTGCAGGGCCAGACCCTGGACGCCACGGTGCGTGGCGAGGGCGACCCCGGCTACAGCAGCACCAGCCGCGTTGCCAGTGAATGTGCGATGGCGCTGGTGCTGGACACGCCGCGCAGCCGCACGCCGGGCGGCATCTGGACGCCGGGCGCCGCGCTGGGCCTGGACCTCGTGCCGCGCCTGCAGCGGCACGCCGGGCTGCACTTCACGCTCGGGCGCTGAAGCTGCCTGAAAGTGCCAGGAAGCGCCTGGTTGCGCCTGAATGCGGCTCGTGTCAGCGCCGCGCGCTGCGTCCGTAGCTGCGGAATTTTTCGATGACCTCGGCCATCTGAGTGGCGCTCAGGAGCGCCGGCTCGCCCACCGCCAGCGCCTTCAGGTAGGCCTCGCACAGCGCCTCGATCTCCTGCATCACCTTCAGCGCACGCGCCAGCGTCGGGCCGGCCGCTACCAGCCCGTGGTGGGCCAGCAGGCAGGCGTCACGCGCGCGAAGGGCCAGGGCCACGCCCTCCGACAAGGCCTCGGTGCCGAAGGTGAAGTAGGGCACCAGTGGCACGTCGTCACCACCGGCCACCGCCACCATGTAGTGAAAGGCGGGCAGCGGCCGGTCCAGGCACGCCAGCGCGGTGGCGTGGGTGGCATGGGTGTGCACGATGGCGTGCAGGTCGGGCCGCGCGGTGTAAGTGGCGCGGTGGAAATGCCATTCCGACGATGGCTGCCAGTCACCCACCACCTGCCCATTCGCACCCACCCACACCAGATCCTGCGGCCGCAGCTCGTCGGCGCCCATGCCCGTGGGCGTGATGAGCATGCCGCCCTGGCCTTCATGCGCCCAGCGGTGGCTCAGGTTGCCGGTGCTGCCCCGGTTCAGGCCCAGGCTGTCCAGGCGGTGAGCGGCTGCGACCAGCGCCTCGCGCAGGGAATATTCGTCTTGCGTCATCACCGGCCTGCCATCAGCGCACGCAGCGCCGCTTCGTGGGCTTCGACCAGGCCGCGCTCGGTGATCAGGGCCGTCACCAGCCGCGCCGGCGTCACATCGAAGCCGGGGTTCGCCGCCGTGCTGCCGTCGGGTGTGAGCTGCACCTCCACCACCTCACCGGCGGCGGTGCGACCGCTGAGGTGCGTGAGCTCGCGCGCGCTGCGTTCTTCGATGGGGATCTCGCGCAGGCCGTCGGCCACGTTCAGGTCGAGCGTGGAAGTCGGCATGGCCACGTAGAAGGGCACGCCGTTGTCGCGCGCCGCCAAAGCCTTCAAGTAGGTGCCGATCTTGTTGCAGGCATCGCCATTGGCGGCCACGCGGTCACAGCCGACGAGCACCAGGTCGACGCGGCCCTGCTGCATCAGGTGGCCGCCGGCGTTGTCGGCAATCACCGTGTGCGGCACGCCGGCCTGGCCCAGCTCCCAGGCGGTGAGGCTGGCACCTTGGTTGCGCGGGCGCGTTTCGTCCACCCACACGTGCACGGGCATGCCCGCCGCATGGGCCTGGTAGACGGGCGAGGTGGCGGTGCCCCAATCCACCGTGGCCAGCCAGCCGGCGTTGCAGTGCGTGAGGATGTTCACGGGGCCGGCGCGCCTGGCAGCGATGGCCTCGATCAAAGGCAGGCCGTGCCGCCCTATCGCGTGGTTCACGGCCACGTCTTCTTCGGCAATCGCATCCGCACCGGCCCAGGCGGCTTCAGCGCGTGCCACCTCCGGCTGTGCCAGCACCAGGGCCAGCAGGCGGTCCACCGCCCAGGCCAGGTTCACCGCCGTGGGCCGGGCGCCCTTCAAGAACGTGGCCGTGGTCTGCAGCGCACCGTCGCTGGCATCGCGCGCAGCCTGCATCGCCAAGCCGTAGGCCGCCACGGCGCCGATCAGCGGCGCGCCGCGCACCCACATCTCGCGGATGGCCACGAACACATCGCGCGGCGAGGAGAGTGGCCTCATCTGCAGCCGGTGCGGCAGCAGCCGCTGGTCGATGACCTCGACGGCCTGCCGCCCCGGCAGTGCACGCACCGGGCGCAGGGCCACGCCGTTCACCAGCATCTCGTCAGCCCTTGGCCAGGCGCTGCCAGGTCTCGACCACGGTGTCGGGGTTCAACGAGATCGACACGATGCCTTCGCGCGCCAGCCAGTCCGCGAAGTCGGGGTGGTCGCTCGGCCCCTGGCCGCAGATGCCGACGTACTTGCCGGTGGCGCGGCAGGCCGCAATCGCCCGCGAGATCATCGCCTTCACGGCAGGGTCGCGCTCGTCGAAGTCACCGGCCAGCTGCTCGATGCCGCTGTCGCGGTCCAGGCCCAGCGTCAGCTGCGTGAGGTCGTTGCTGCCGATGGACATGCCGTCGAAGTGCTCGAGGAACTGCTCGGCGAGGATGGCGTTGCTGGGCACCTCGCACATCATGATCAGGCGCAGCCCGTCCTTGCCGCCATCGGCCGCGCGCTGCAAGCCGCGCTCGGCCAGCATCTGCTTGACGGTGGCGGCCTGCTTCACGGTGCGCACGAAGGGCACCATGATTTCCACGTTGGTCAGGCCCATGTCGGTGCGCACGCGCTTGAGCGCTTCGCACTCCATCGCGAAGGCATCGCTGAAGTCGCCGCTGATGTAGCGGCTGGCGCCGCGGAAACCCAGCATCGGGTTCTCTTCGTCGGGCTCGTAGCGTGTGCCGCCGATGAGCTTGCGGTACTCGTTGCTTTTGAAATCAGACAAACGAACGATCACGCTTTTGGGCCAGAAGGCCGCGGCGATGGTGGCGATGCCTTCGGCCAGCTTGTCGACGTAGAAGGCACGCGGGCTGGCATGGCCGCGCGCCACACTCTCCACGGCCTTCTTCAGGTCGGCGTCGATATTCGGGTAGTCGAGGATGGCCTTCGGGTGCACCCCGATGTTGTTGTTGATGATGAATTCCAGCCGCGCGAGGCCGACGCCGCTGTTGGGCATCTGCGCGAAGTCGAAGGCCAGCTGCGGGTTGCCGACGTTCATCATGATCTTGATGGGGCAGTACGGCATCTCGCCGCGCACCACATCGCTGATCTCGGTTTCCAGCAGCCCGTCGTAAACGTAACCGCTGTCGCCTTCGGCGCAGCTGACGGTGACCAGCGCGTCCTCGTGCAGCGTCTCGGTGGCATTGCCGCAGCCCACCACGGCCGGGATGCCGAGCTCCCGCGCGATGATGGCCGCGTGACAGGTGCGGCCACCGCGGTTGGTGACGATGGCGCTCGCGCGCTTCATCACCGGCTCCCAGTTCGGG
>JANMMD010000119.1:0-42198 GCA_031372905.1 Betaproteobacteria bacterium | reverse complement strand
CGCTTCGCCGGGGCTGCCGGTGTGACTTGGTTCGGCAGCGGCGCGGCCTTCTACGCCAGCTGCTTGAAGGCGGGTGTCGAGCCCATGCAGCAGGCCGATCTCTCACGCCTGCGCGCGGTGGGCAGCACCGGCAGTCCGCTGCCGGAAGACGGCTACCGCTGGATCTGGCAGCACCTGCCGAAGGTGGATGGGCAGGACATCTGGCTGGCGCCCATCAGCGGTGGCACCGATTTCGCGGGCGCTTTCGTCGCCGGCCATCGCGGCCTGCCGGTGACGGTGGGCGAAATGCAGGTGCGTTGCCTGGGTGCTGCCGTCGAGGCCTGGAGCGAAGACGGCCAGGCGCTGATGGGTGAAGTGGGCGAGTTGGTGTGCACGCAGCCCATGCCGTCGATGCCGCTGTATTTCTGGAACGACGAAGGTGGTGCGCGTTACCGCGACAGCTATTTCGACATGTTCCCAGGTGTCTGGCGCCACGGCGACTGGATACGCCTCGTGCCCCACCCGGAAAGCGGTTCGGTCGGCGCGGTGATCTATGGCCGCAGCGACGCCACCATCAACCGCCACGGCATCCGCATGGGCACGGCCGAGCTCTACCGCGCCGTGGAGGCCCTGCCCGAGGTGCTGGACAGCCTGGTCGTCGATCTCGAATACCTGGGCCGCGAGAGCTGGATGCCGCTCTTCGTGGTGTTGCGCGAAGGTGTGCAGCTCGACGAGGCGCTGACGAAGCGCATGAAGCAGGCCATCCGCGAGGCCCTCTCGGCGCGCCATGTGCCCAACGATGTGTTCCAGGTGGCAGCCGTGCCGCGCACCCTGTCGGGCAAGAAGATGGAGCTGCCGGTCAAGAAGCTGCTGCTGGGTGCCGACCCTGCCCAGGTGCTGAACCGCGATGCGATGGCCAATGCCGAGAGCATCGACTGGTTCGTCAGCTTCGCGGAACGCCGCGGCTGAAGCGCTCAGCCCGGCTGGGCGACGATGGTGACGCGGCGGTTTTCCGGGGCGGCCGGTTCGCTGGGATTCATCAGCGCGCTGGAACCCTTGCCCACGGCATTGACGCGATCGCCGGCCAGGCCGTGGGTGCCCGTCAGGTAGCTGCGCACACTCTCGGCGCGCGCCTGGCTGAGCCTCATGTTCAGCTCTTCGCCGCCGCGCGGGTCGGCGTGGCCTTCGATGGTGAACTTCACCGCCGCGAGCTTCTCGCTCTTCATCGCTGCGGCCAGCACATCCAGCGCACTCTTGGCGCCGGCCGTCAGGTCGGCCGAGTTGGTGACGAAGGTCACCAGGATGGAAGCGCGCGCCGGCTGCGCGGCTGCGGCGGCCGTGCCGGCCACGGCAGCGACCGGGCGCACCGCGGGGCGGAAGCTGCGGGTACGCACGCCGCTGTTGTTTTCCACCGCCGACGCGGCGTCGTCCACCGGTTGCACCTGGGGCGTCAGCGCGTCGATCAGGGCCTGCTGCGTGACCTGGCCTTCCCGCAGCACCTTCTCCTGCGGCTTGTCCTGCGCCCGGGCAGCGCCAGTGGCGAGCGTCAGGGCGATGGCCACAGCGGAGGCCAGGCACGAGAGACGGGTGGTGGTGTTCATGGCGGTCCTTCTCAAGGAGGGTGGCTGTCGTGCAGCCCCTGCGGGCAATGCTACGCCCCGCGGGCGCGGTGAAGCAGCGGCCCGCAACGGGGGGAAGAGCGGGCGCAAGCCCGCTCGGTTCAGGCGCCGCGCTGCGGCTTGGCCAGCGTTTTCAGTGCGAAGCGGCCATCGTTCTGGAACAGCCAGGCCTCGACGAGGCCTTCGTTGCGCAGCAGGTCCCGTGCCTTCGGCGTCAGGCTCGTCGGCACCGGCAGTTGCGTCACCGATTCCATGGCCGCACGCGTCATCTCCGGCTGGTCGGGGTTGTCGCGGAAGACCTCGGCCTGCCATTTGTTCTGATCGTTGAGCTTGATGCGCAGCACCACCACGGCACGCAGCAGGGGCTGCGGCTGGTCGTTGTGCACCTTGGCCGCCGAGTGCTGGTAGACGGCGCGGGCGAAATCGGCCTTCACCTGTTCGGCCGACTGCGCAAGGGCCGTGCCCGGGGCGCCCCACAGCAGCGCGGTGGCAAGAGAGGCGACGGCGGCGAACTGGGTGGCGATGCGGTTCATGGTGGTCTTTCGTGGGTGAGGCCGCGGGCTGGCCTGGGATGTATTTCGCCCGAAGTGTCCCGGACTGAACAGGACACCAAGGTATACGGCCGGGGGGCCTGCGCCTGGTTTCGGCGTGATACCTTGGCACCAGCGCTGATGCGAGCCGGCGCCTTTGGCTTGCCTACACCATCCGTGAAGCGCCTTCTTCATGAACACGACCCTGAACCCGGCTGGATCGGTACTTCTTGCCGATGACCACGGCCTCGTGCGCCATGGTTTGCAACTGCTGATTGCCGAGGTGCTGCCGCAACTGCGCGTGCAGCTGGCCGGATCGCTGGCCGAGACCGTGCAGGCGTTGCAAACCCTGGGCCGTTTTGACCTTGTGTTACTCGACCTCACCTTGTCCGATGTGCACGGCATGGCCGGGCTGCACCGTCTGCGCGAAGAGTTTCCTTATGTGCCGGTCGTGATCCTCAGCGCGCAGGACGATCGCGACACCGTGCTGGCGGCCCTGGACAGCGGCGCCATGGGCTTCATCAGCAAGGCCGCTGCGCCCGCCGAGCTGAAAGACGCCCTGACGCGGGTGCTCATCGAGCACCGCATCCACCTGCCGCAGTCGGTGAGCGGCGGCATGGCCGCCGTGCCTGCTCTGGGCGCTGACGGTGCGGGTGGCCGTGAGCTGTCCGAACTCTCGGCGCTGGGCCTCACCGAGCGCCAGATCGAGGTGCTGGGCTATGTGGTGCAGGGCCTGCGCAACAAGGAGATTGCGCGCCTGCTCGACCGCAGCGAGGTCGTTGTGAAGAAGCACGTCACCGCCACGCTGCAAGCCCTGGGCGCGCCCAACCGCACCAAACTGCTGGTGCTGCTGAGTCAGCGCGGCTACCGCGTGCCGTCGATGCGCGCCGGCAGCGTGAGCCCCGGCGGCGCATGAGCAGAGAAGCGCCACAGGGCCGGGGTGCCGCCAGCGCGGCCAGTGCCGCCAGCATCAGCGAACAACTGCCGCGGCGCCGCCGCCGCCTGGGCCTGGCGCTGGTGGGCCTGGGTGTCGCGGCACTCGCTGCGCAGAGCTGGGTGGAGTGGTTGCTGCCCTACGACCTGGCGGCGCTGGAAGCCATGCGCCGCTTCAGTGGCCTGCCCACCCTGGCACCGGCGCAGCTGGTGTGGGCCTGGGCGTTGCTGTGCGGCTTGCTCTTGCTGGGGCTGGTGCGGGCGCGTGCCACGTCGTTGCTGGAAACGCAGGGCCTGGCCGTGCTCTGCGGCCTGGCGCTGGGCTCGGCGCATGGCACGGCCGGCGGGCCGGCGGCCTCATCGGCAATGTTGCTGCTGGTGGGCGTGGCCAGCCTGGGCTGGCAGGCGCTGCGTGAAGGCGGGCTGACGCTGCTGGTGGGCACCGCGGTGGCCGTGGCGGCTTGGGATGCGGCGCTGTCCGGCTTTCCCACGCTGTGGCTGGCGGCTGCGGTGCTGGGGCTGATGTTCGTCTGGATCGACCGCATGCACATCCGCGCCAACGACCGCCGCCTGTTCAGCGCGCTGGCCGAACGCGACGAGCTCATCACCAGCCTGGATCAGCACAGCGAGCAGCTCACCGCTTTGCAGGGCGCGCGCACGCGGCTTCTGGCCAGCATCAGCCACGACCTGCGCCAGCCCTTGCAGGCCGTGCGCCTGTTCGCCGAAGCCTTGCAGGCGAGGCCCGACCCCGACGACCCGCGGGCCGAGCAGGCCGCCGAACAACGCCGCACCGGCCTGCTGCGCCAGCAGATGCGCGCCGCTGACGACGCCGTGGCGATGCTCGACCAGTTCAGCGAGTTCAGCGCCATCGAACAAGGCGCGCTGCAATCGCACCCGCAGGTGGTGGACGTGCGCGACGTGCTCGACCGCGTGGCCGCCAGCCTGCAGGCCACGCACCCGCGTGAGCAGCTCAGCCTGACCGTGCACGGCCGCCACCAGTGGTGCTACGCCGACCGCACCCAGCTCGCGCGCCTGGTGCAGAACCTGGCCGGCAATGCCGTGCGCTACAGCCTGGGCCGGCGGCCGGGCCAGCGCGCACGGGTGGTGCTGGCAGTGCGCCCGTGCACATGGGGCGCACCCGGCCCCTCGGTCCGCGCGGGCCTGGCCATCGACATCATCGACAACGGCCGTGGCATTCCTGCCGACAAGCTGGACGCGGTGTTCGAGCCTTATGTGCAGCTGACCGATGGCGCCGGCGGGGCCTCGCGCGGTGGCCGCGGGCTGGGCCTGGCCATCGTGCGGGGGCTGGTGGCGCAACTCGGCCTGCAGCTGGCACCGCTGCGCTCGACGGTGGGCCGCGGCACGCACTTTCGCGTGCTGGTGCCGGCAGAGCTTCGACGCGATGGCCCGGTCAGCCATGACCCCGACAGCGGCCCCGACACCGTGCCCGGCGATGACCCCGCGCGCCTGGACGGCTGGCTGCTCGCGCTGCTGGACGACGAAGCCGCGCCGCGTGCCGCGCTGCAGGCGGCGCTGGAAGGTGTGGGCGCCACCCTCGTCGCCGCGGCGTCGCTGCCGCAGCTCAAGGAGCGGCTGGACGCCGAGCCGCGTTTCCCCGATGCCCTGGTTTTCGACCTCGATCTCGGCGCCGGCCAGACCGACGGCCTGACCGCCGTCGGCGAGCTGCGCGAGGCGTGGGAGCTGGACCTGCCGGCCGTCATCGTCACCGGCCGCATCGCGGCCATGGGCACCGTGCCGCTGCCCGAGCGTTGCGCCGTGCTCGCCAAGCCGGTGCCGCTGGTGACGCTGGTGGCCACGCTGCGCCGGCTGGCCGCGGCATGAAGCGCCGCGGTATTCCCGGCGGTATCCCACGGGATCATGGGCGCGGCATGGCGGGCAGCTTCCAATCACAACAGGTTTCCACGGCCCGGCACGCAGACGCAGGCACAGAATGTGCCCAGTGAATGCTTCCGAATCCGGGCGATGCCGTGCCGCCCGCATGAATCCCGCATCAAGGATATTTCGATGAACACCCCGTTGCGCACTGCCACCCTCGGTCTGGCCCTGCTGCTGGCCGCCGCCACTGGCCACGCGCAGGCGTCGGACGGCGGCTTCGATCTCATCACCCCCACCGAGGCGCGGCTGGAAGCGCAGGCCGAAGCCAGCGCGCCGCCCGCCAGCACCGCGCCGCGCACGCGCAGCCTGGTCGTGCCTAAGCCCAACCAGCCCAGCATCCAGGTGGTGGCGCCCACGGCGCCGGGTACCGCCGTGAACGCGCCGGTGCGCATCGAACTGGCTTTCAAGCCCGCGCCCGGCACGCGCATCGTGCCGTCGACGTTTCGGGTGCTCTACGGGCTGTTGAAGATCGACCTCACCGACCGGCTCAAGAAGCACGCCACGGTCACCGAAGAAGGGGTGGTGGTCGACCGTGCGCAGGTGCCAGCGGGCCAGCACCGGCTGATCATGCAGGTCGCCGACGACCAGGGCAACCTGGCCGAGCAGGAGCTGCGGCTGCGTATCGGCGGCCTCTGAACCTGGCGCTACCGCCGCGCTCGTAGCGTCGGCCACCGCTGCCCACCTGCCTGGAGAGCTTCCCATGTCCAAGCTCCTCGTCGCCCCCGCCCTGGCCTTGGCCTTCTGCGCCGCGATGGCCGCTGCGCCCGGCCGCGCCGCTGCGACCGAGGCCGACCCCGACCCCGACACCCGGAAGATGATTGAGGCGCTGATGCCCAGTGTCACGCGCAGCCTGCGCAACCTGGTGGTGCGGCAGAAGCCCGAGCCCACGCCCGGTATGGCGGGCGCAACAGCTTCGGCACCTTTGCCACCTTCCGCTGCCGCAACTGCCGGCCCCGCGCCGAGCCTGGCGCTGTCCATCCAGTTCGAGCCCAACTCGTCGCGGGTGCGCGCCGAAAGCGGGCCGTTGCTGGGCAGCCTGGTGGCCGCGCTGCAATCGCCCGAGCTCAAAGCCAGCCGTTTCATCATCGAAGGCCATGCCGATGCGCGCGGGGCCGCCGAGCGCAACCTGCGCCTGTCGCAGGAACGTGCCGATGAAGTGCGCCTGTACCTGGTGGCACTGGGCGTTCACCCGTCGCGCCTGCGCGCCGTGGGCCGCGGCGTCAGCCAGCCTGTGAATGCCGGCGACCCCGCCGCGGCCGAGAACCGCCGCGTGCGCGTGGTGACGGTGGAATGAAGCGCGCCGCTGCATTGGGCCTGGCCGCGCTGGTCTTGCAGGCGGCCGCCCAGGTTGGGAACGACGCTCGCGAGGCGGATCCAGCCCGGCAACCCCGCCAGACACGCCACGCGCTGGTGATCGGCATCGGCGACTACGCCAACCCCGAGATCCCGCCGCTCAAAGGCATCGTCCACGACGTCGACAGCGCGCGCCGCATGGCTGGCGCGATGGGGGTGCCGGCCGCCAACGTCACCGTGCTGCGCGACCACGCGGCCACGGCAGAGCGCATCCGTGCCGAGATCGCTGCCTTGAACGCCCGCGTGCAGGACGGCGACCGGGTCTTCGTCTACTACTCGGGCCATGGCACACGCTGGTACGACGAGCTGCTGAAGAACGACGGTTGTACCGAGGGCCTGATGGCCAGCGACGGCCAGGTGCTCAGCAACGTGGAGCTGGGTCGCCGCCTCGCGCCGCTGGCGCAGCGGGCCGACAAGATGCTGGTGTTCTACGACGCCTGCTTTTCGGGCGGTGTGGCCGGCGCGCCGTTGAGCACACGCAGCATCGTCGTCGGCGGTGAACGGATCACACCCAAGTTCACGCGCGCCGGCGCGCCTGAGCTTTGCGCCCAGCCCAGCAACTTCCGCACGCGCAGCCTGGCCTCGACGCTGCATCAGTCGCAGGCCCGGAGCGGGGCCGCCAGCGTGGCGCAGAACGTGGTGCACGTGGCTGCCAGCCGCCCCGACGAGGCCAGCTTCGACAGCAGCACCCAGGGCGGCTTTGCCACCACCAGCTGGCGCGATTGCCTGCTCGGAGAAGCCCGTGACCTGGACGGCAGCGGTGCCATCACGGCCGAGGAGGTGACCCGCTGCGCGCAGGCCAAGATCGACCGCGCCCTGGCCGGCCAGCCTGGCATCAGCGGGCAGCAGATGACGGTGGCCGGCAACCCCGCTTTCGTACCGGCCTGGATGGGCGAGACCTTCGGCGCGATTGCCGCGGCCGCCGTGACTTCAGCGACCGCCGCGCCCCGCCCCGCCGCACCGGCGCAGGTGCTGGCCGAGGTGCATGGCCAGCGCGATGGCAGCCGCCGTGTGGTGGCCACGGTGCGCAAACCGCTGCTGAAGATGGGCAGCGACACGCTGGAGGTCGATGTCACGCCAGCGCGCGACGGCTATCTGTACGTGGCCTTGGCGGGCAGCGACGGGCAGAGCCTGTACCTGCTCTACCCCAACAGCCTGGCCAGCGACAACCGCGTGCAGGCCGGCCGCCGCGTCAGCCTGCCGGGTGCGGCCTCGGGCTGGGAGATCGTTGCTGCCGGCCCGCCGGGCACCGAAACCCTGCTCGTGATGGTGGCCGATGCGCCGCGTGACCTCGCGGGCCTGAAGCAAGAAGCGGCGGGGCCTTTCATGAAGACCCTGCTCGACGGCCAGGGCCGTGCCCGGCTGCAGCAGGTTCTGGGCAATGGCACACCCGCGGCGGGTTGTGGCCGGCCGGGGGCGCCCAGCTGTTCGGATGCCTTCGGTGCCGCGCTGCTGCAGGTGGAGACGGTGCGTTGAGCGGCCCCGGGTACGGCTCAGCGCGCTATCGATGCCGAGGACGCTGCCGGCGCTGCGGGCTCCGCGAGGAGAGACTGTTGCGCGCGCTGTACCGACGCCAGCCAGCCGGGCTCGGCGCTTTGCGCGCGTGCCAGCGCGCGCCGCAGCGCTGACTGCGCGCCCGGGGTGTCACCCAGCGCGGCGCGGGTGAGAGCCAGGTTGTGCCAGGCGGCGGCGCTGTCGTGCTTCTGCGCCGCGGCTTCGAAGACGGTGGCGGCGCTGCGCAGCTCACCCTGGGCGTGCAGGGCGTTGCCCAGCCCCATCGCTGCCAGCAGCTGGCCCGGCCAGCGTTCGTGCACTGCCCGCCACGCGGCGGCCAGCGGCGCTGGCCCAGCCACGCGGCCGAAGCCCAGCACGGCCTCCACCGCGTCAGGCTCGCTGGCGGTGGCGGGCAGTTGCCCGGGCGGCAGCACCACCACCGCCCAGTGGCCGCCGCGCGCCCAGGTGTGCTCGAAGGTGTACAGCGACAGACGCTCGCGCCGCACGGTGCCGCTGCGCAGCAGCACTTCCTGCGCTGCCAGGTCATAGCCCACCAGCACCGCGTAGTGCCAGCGCGGCGCCCAGTCCAGACCGAGGTTCTGCAGCACCAGCACGGCGTGACCGGCGGCCACCTCCTGCAGCAGCGCGGCCAGCTCGGGTGGCAGCCGCGTGGCCACGGCGCCCTGGCGGCGCGCGCCGGCGAGCATCTCCAGCTGCAGGCTGCCGCCACGCGAGGGCAGGAACACGGCCTCGCCCAGCGCCTCAGGGTCGGCCGTCAAGCCCTGGTCGGCCAGCACCGTGGCCAGCGCGGCGGGGCCGCAGTGGTAAGGCGTCTGCGGGAAGAAGGGCACCGTGTCGCGCTCGGCGCGCAGAGGCAGGCCGGGCGGTGGTGCGCTGCGCAGCGCCGCGGTCTGCGGCGGTTCGGCCAGCAGCGCACAGCCGGGCAGCACCGCCAGGGCCGCTGCCAGCAGCAGGGCCGCGGCCGGTGCCGGGTTCAACGCACCGAGCGAGTGAACGGGAAGACTTTGGTCAGCCCCAGGATGTCGGTCACGAGCAGGATGATGAAGACGGTGAACACCACGCCCAGCACGTCGGCGCCGGCCGGTGCGGCGTCGATCTGCTGCTGCAGCTGCGCGGCTTCTGCGTCGGTGAGGGCGTGCACGCGCAGGCGCACTTGCTCCACCGACACCCCGCGCGCCTGCAGCGCAGCGGCGAGGTCGGCACGGTCCAGCGCGGCCAACAGCTGCGCGCGTGTGCCGTCCTGGGCCAGGCTGGCAGCCATCTGCTCGGTGCCGATCAGCGCGGCAGGCGCAGCCGGTGCCGCAGGGGCGGCGTAGGCCATGCCACTGCAGGCGAGGGCGACGGCGGTGATGGCAGCGGTGCAACGGCGCATGAAGGGCATGACGAACTCCTGAAGGTTGAGGAGAGCATCTTAAGGCGCCGCGGCGCCACCGATCTGTTCGTTCGGCGACAGTCCGCTACCGTGGCGCGGTGCCCAGGGCCAGCGCGCTGATGGCCGAGGCCGGCAGCGCGCCCGACTGCCGCGCCGTCTCGCGTCCGCCCTGCAGCCGCACCAGGGTCGGGATGCTGCGGATGCCGAAGCGCTGGCTCAGGCCGGGGCTGTCGTCGCTGTTCACCTTCACCAGCAGAGCGCGGCCGTGCAACTGCGCCCCGGCTTGCTTGAAGGCCGGCGCCATCATCTGGCAAGGGCCGCACCAGGCGGCCCAGAAGTCCACCAGCACCGGCTGTTTCGTGGCCGCGACGACGGCGTCGAAGTTGCCGTCATCCAGGTCCAGGGGCTGGCCCTGCAGAAGCGGCTGGCCGCACTTGCCGCAGTTCGGCGCCTCGTCGATGCGCGCTGCCGGCAGGCGGTTGGTGGCCTTGCAGTGGGGGCAGGGCAGATGCAGTCGGGTGTCGTCCATCTTGCGCATCTGTGGCGTCGAACGCCACTTTCAAGCGCAGCCGGGGTGAAAGGATGCGGGCCGTGCTGGATGCGTTGCATCAAATGAGCTTGCTGCCAGCGTGTGCTTCGCGCACAAGCTCGACAGGCTGGTGGTGCGCCGGGGCGTGCCCGGACGCCGACTGCGGCCGCGGCCGGCAGCACCAGCGCGCCGGCGTCGGTGTACGCTGGCTCCCGTTCCTCTCAAGCTGACCGCCACCTCGATGCAGACCACCCACATTGACCCTCCCCGCGTCTGGCCGGCCTGCGGCCATTGCGCGCAGCCCGCGAGGCGCTTGTTCACCGGCCTGCTGGCAGGCGCAGCACTGCTGCCTGTGGCGGCGCAGGCGCAAGAGCTGCCAGAGTGCCGGCGCTCACGCGCGGCCGGCTTCGTCCCGGCGCAGCAGGTGGAAACGGCCGCACAGCAACAGTACGTGCAGATGCTGCGCGAGGCCCAGGGCGCGAATGCACTGGTGGCTGCGTCTGACCCGCAGATGCAGCGCCTGCGCTACATCGCCGCACGCATGGTGCCGTTCACGCCGGCGTGCAATGAGCGCGCCCGGCAGTGGCGCTGGGAAGTGAACCTGCTGAACAGCAAGCAGATCAACGCCTTCTGCATGCCCGGCGGCAAGATCGCGTTCTACACCGGCATCCTGCAGCAGCTGCAGCTGAACGACGACGAGGTGGCGATGATCATGGGCCACGAGGTGGCGCATGCGCTGCTGGAGCATGCGCGCGAGCGCATGGCCAAGAGCGGCGGCACCGAGCTCGCGCTCCGCGGTGCCGCCGCGCTCTTCGGCCTGGGCAACCTGGGCGACCTGGCGGCGCAGGGCGCCACCCAGTTGCTGAGCTTGAAGTTCGGTCGGCAGGATGAGTCGGAAGCCGATTCACTGGGCCTGCTGCTCGCCGCGCGCGCCGGCTACGACCCCGCCGCTGGCATCTCGCTGTGGCAGAAGATGGGCAAGGCCACGGGCGGCAAGGCGCCGCCGCAGTGGCTGTCCACCCATCCGGCGGGCGAGGCGCGCATCAGGGATATCCAGAGCAAGCTGCCGGCAGTGCAGCCGTTGTTCGCGCAGGCGGCCAAGCCGGATCGGCGTTTCAACCCGCCTCAGGGCTAGAGCGCGCTGAGTGCGCGCTGAGTGCGCGCTGAACACGCGCTGAACACGTGCAGAAGCCGCGCAGCGACTGCGCCTCACCACTTGGGCGCCAGCGTCTTCAGCAACACCACGCGGCGGCGGCCGACGCTGACATAGCCGCCCTTCTCCAGCTCTTTCAGCACCTTGCTGATCATTTCGCGCCCGCAGCCCAGCAGCTGCGACATCTCCAGATGCGATGGCGCCGGCTCAATGAGGCGTGTGCCGTCAGCCTGGGCGGCGGCGAGCTTGTCGAGCAGCGTCTTGAGCCGGCCATAGACATCGTTCAGCGCAATCTGCTTCATGTTCAGGGTGGCCACGCGTGCGCGGCGTATCACCTTGGCCAGCAGCTCGAAGGCGAAGGCCGGGTCGGCTTGCAGGTGCAGCTCCAGCGTGGGGCGCGTGACCACGGCACACAGCGTGCCTTCCACGGCTTCGACATGGGCCGAGCGCGGGCCGCCGTCCAGGCCCATCTCGCCCACGAACTCGCCAGCGCCGTAGATGCCGTAGGTGAGCTCACGCCCGTCGGCGCCCGTGGCGTAGGCGCGCAGCCGGCCGCTGAGCACGATGTAGAGCGTGTCGCCGACATCACCCTCGTGGATGATCTGCGCGCCTTTGCGCAGCGGCCGCTGCACGCCGCGCCGGGCCAGCGCGCGCAGCGAGGGGCTCATGGGGGCGCTTTGCAGCGCGTCTTCGGGGGTCGGGAGGGAGGTTCGGCGGCTGGTGGGCATCTTGCCGCGGCATGTTAGCCGCGGCCCATCGGGCGCCGCGGGTCAAGGCTCGCGCGGGCCCACCGCCGGGAGGGCTCGCACAGCGCCATTGCCGCGCAGCGCGCCCACCAGCGGCGGCAGCACCGCCACCTGGCGCACCAGTTCACGGATGCTGCCCGCGCCGGTCTTGGCGCGGATGCTGCCGATCTGCGTGCGGATGGTGGACACCGCCACACCGGCGCTCGTGGCCACCTGGCCAGGGCGGGCACCGGCGCACAGTTGCTCCAGCACGCGGGTTTCGGCCGGCGTCAGGCCCACGCTGCGCGCATAGCCTTGCACCGAGAGCTGCTCGCACACCTGGCGCTTGCCCAGCACCAGCAGCGTCACACGCGCATCGACGCCGCCGCCTGCCGTGGGCAGCGGCACCACGGAGACACAGACGCGCTGCGTGCCCTCGCCCAGCGTCACGAGCCGGCGCAAGCCGCGCTGCGCGGCTGCCAGCGCGTCGTAGAGCGGGGCCACGTCCAGAGCGCGGTGGGCGCGCAGCGTGCTGCCCATCAGCTGCAGCGGGTGCTGGCCATCGAGCTCCAGGCGTGCGGCGTGGTTCAGGTAGCTCACCTGCGCATCGGGCGTGACGAGCAACATGCCGTAGTCGATCTCGTCGAGCATGCGCATCATCCACGGGCCGGCATCGCGGCTGCGTTGCCGCCGCTCGGCCCCGGCATGGTGTGCAGGGCGCGCCGTCATGGCGGTGCTGTGCGCGTTCTCGGCCTCATGGGTGTTGGACAGCTTGGCTTGGGCTGGATTGACGACGTCGAACATGGCACCCCCTGTGGCTTGGCTTCAAGGCGCTGCGGACATCGGCGCCATGGCATCAACCATAGGCAGCGCAGCCGCCCGCGGGGTGTGAATCGGCGCCTTGTTCTTGGTGAACTAATCACCTAAGCCGGGCTGCGGCGAGGCGGGTGAGATCGGCGCCAAGCGCGCCAAGGCATGCACCAGCGCGCCCAGGCTGGCGTGGCCGGTCTTGCGACGCAGGCTCAGGGCGTGGGTGCGTACGGTGGTGGCGCGCAGGCCCAGGGCTGCCGCTGCGCGTGCGCTGCTTTCGCCCAGGGCCAGGCGTTGCAGCACGCGGGTTTCGGTGGCGCTCAGGCCGTGTGCGGCCGCATAGGCTGCGAGGTCGGCGCCGAGGCCGGCCTCGGGGGCCAGGGTCAGCATCAACACCGGTGCCTGGCCGGGGTCGGGCCGCAGCGCGCTGAGCCGTGCGCTGGCGGCGAGCTGGCCTTCGTCGCCCGCCCAGTGCAGGCGCACGGGCGCACCACCTTGCAACACGGTCACGAGCGCTGCCTTGAAGGCCGTGTGCTGTGCCTCGTCACTGGGCTGCACCTGCTGGCGCGGCATCAGCTTCAAGGGCCGGCCACGGCGCAGCAGCGCTGTGGCGGCGCGGTTGGCGTGCAGCAGCACGCCGTCGCCGTGCAGCAGCAGCAAGGGCCAGGCCAGCGTGTCGATGGCCAGGGCCAGCGTCGCGGCCTGCAGGGCGGGTGAACCGGAAATGCGGCCGGGTGCTGAACTCATGGACGTGAACTTAACGGCCGCCGCTCTCGCTGGCATCGACCCGCTGGGGGATGCAGCACGGCGCGCGCTGCGCCAGCGGCCGGCGCCGCGGACGCGGCACGCCCAGGCTGCTGGCTATGATGCCGCGCCTGCTCCCTCCCCCTTCTGGCCCTGCCCTTGCCGCCGCACGAAATACGCATCGAAGACATCGCGGCCCACGCGCATTTCCGCCGTCTGGCCACGCTGCGTGGCGTGCGGCACGAGCTGCGCTACGCCGGCTTCAACAACTTCGCCGGTGTCGAGCTCTACCGCGGCATGGACTGTGCCTGGTTGCGTGCCGAGGCCGCTGCCGGCCTGGAAACCGCCGCCGCATGGCTGGCGCAGCGCCGGCCGGGTTGGCAGCTGCTGGTGCTCGATGCGCTGCGCCCGCAGCGCGTGCAGCAGGCTATCTGGGACGACGTCGTCGGCACGGCGATGGAGCACTACTTCGCCCACCCGCAGCGCGGTTCCATCCACAGCTTCGGCATGGCGGTGGACGTGACGCTCGTCGACCCCGCGGGCCGCGAGGCCGACATGGGCAGCGGCTTCGACGAGATGGCGCCCGCCTCGCACCCCGCGCTGCATGCCGAGCATCTGAAGAGCGGCGTGCTCACGCCGGCCCATGTGGCCGAGCGCGAATGCCTGGCTGCGGCGATGGCGCAGGGCGGCTTTCACGGCATCGCCACCGAGTGGTGGCACTTCGACCACGGCGACCGCGAAGCGGTGCGGCGCGCCTGGCCGCGCGTGGTCTGAGGCTGCCGCCCCGATGTTCCACGGAGATCCCCCCATGCCCTTGCCCCGCCGCCGCTTCATCACCTCATCCTTGGGCGGCGTGGCTGCCGCTGTGGCGAGCGCGCGGCCCGCGGCTGCGCACGGCACGGCGGGGCTGCCCTCGGTGCCGCCGCCGCTGCTGCGCGCGCCGCGCCTGCGGCCGGGCGACACCATCGCGCTCATCAACCCCTCGGGCGCGGTCTACGAACGTGCGCCCTACCAGTTCGCCACCGAGGCTTTGCAGGCGCTCGGCTTCCAGGTGCGCGAGGCGCCGAACCTGCGCGCCCGCTACGGGCACCTGGCCGGCACTGACGCGCAGCGCGCCGCCGACGTGAACGCGATGTTCGCGGACGCCTCCGTGCACGGCATCCTGGCGATGCGCGGTGGCTCGGGCGGCAACCGCATGCTGCCGCTGGTGGACTACGCGGCGATACGCCGCACACCCAAGTTCCTGGGCGGCTATTCCGACCTCACCGCACTCATCAATGCCGTGCAGACGCAGACCGGCCTCGTCACCTTTCACTGCCCCATGGGCGCGGGCGACTGGAACGCCTTCAGCGTGCAGTGGCTGCGCGCCGCGGTGCTGGAGGCGCAGGCGCTGACGCTGGCCAACCCCAGAGACAGCGAAGACAACCTCGTCGTGCGCAGCGGCCGCATCAACACGCTGCGCGGCGGCAAGGCGCAGGGTGCGCTGGTGGGCGGCAACCTCGCGGTGCTGACCGCGATGGCCGGCTCGGCCTACTGGCCGCGTTTCGACGGCGCCATCCTCTTTCTGGAAGAAACCAACGAGTACATCTACCGTGTCGACCGCATGCTCAGCACCCTGAAGCTGAGCGGGGCGCTGGACCGCGTGGCCGGCGTGGTGCTGGGCGGTTTCACCAACTGCGGGCCCGGCGACGGCGACTACGGCACGCTGACGCTCGACGAAGTCTTCGACGACTATTTCAAGCCGCTGAACGTGCCCGTGTACAGCGGTGCCCTCTTCGGCCACATCAAGCGCAAGTTCACGCTGCCCGTGGGTCTGCCGGTGGAGATGGACGCCGACGCCGGGACGCTGCGTTACCTGCAGCCGGCCGTGGTTTGAGCCCGTTCGTCTAGAGCAGGTCTTGCGTCTCGGGGTGGCGCCGCATGTAGGCCGCCACGTAGCTGCACAGCGGCCGCACGCGCAGGCCTTCGCCGCGCGCCCAGGCCAGCGCCGCGGCCACCAGGGCGGCGGCAATGCCGCGGCCTTCCAGCGCTGCCGGTACCGCGGTGTGGTGCAGCACCAGCACGTCGCCCTCGGTGTCGTGCTCACGGCGGTAGCTGCACAGCGCCAGGCCTTGCGGGGTCTGCACGACAAAACGCAGCGCCTCGGGTTGGTGCTGCACTGCAAGCGCGGGGTCGGGCCTTGAATCAGGGGTCATGCGCGTGATTTTGCCGCGCTGGCTCTGCGGCTCTGGTTTACATTGACTTGCAAGTGATCGTCAGCGAGACGGCGAGGGGTTGAGGGTGATCAAGGGCCTGTTCCTGGAGAGCATCGCGGCCGATGGTTCGCGCGTCATGCACGCCATGCGCGTCTTTCCCTTCCGTGTCGGGCGTGATGCCGGCAACGAGTTGGTGGTGGAAGCGCGTGGCTTGAGCCGCCAGCATGCCGTGATCACGTGGTCGCCCGCCGCACAACTGCTGCTGACAGATCTGAACAGCACCAACGGCACCTTCGTCAACCGCGAACGCCTGCAGGCGCCCAAGGCACTGCAGACGGGCGACGTCATCCACTTCGGCAATGCCGAGTTCCGCCTCGGTGTCGAGAATTCTGCCGACAGCATCCAGCCCGCCGACATTGAGCGCACGCTGGTCGTGCCCTCGAACAAGACACGCTCGCGCAACTTCGTGCGCGAAGAACCGCAGTTCCGCGAGCTGCTTGCCGGCAAGGGTCTGTCCGCCGCCGCGCAGCCCATCGTGCAGGCCCACGGCGGCGCGCTGCATGCCTATGAACTGCTCGGCCGTTGCGACCACCCCGAGTTGCGCTACTCGCCGATCCACCTGTTCAAACTGGCGGCCACGCTCGATCTCGAAGTCGATCTCAGCAGCGCCTTCCGCCGCCATGGTGTGCAGGCCGTGGCGCCGCACCTGAAGGGCGCCCAGCTCTTCATCAACGCCCATCCGCTGGAAACCTTCACTGACGACTTCCTCGAAGACCTGCGCGCCTTGCGCCACGGCCCGGGCCAGCCCGCGCTGGTGCTGGAGGTGCATGAATCGGCGGTGGTCGAGGTGCCGCGCATGCGCGCGTTGGCCGCGCAGCTGAAGGAGATCGGTGTGCTCTTCGCCTACGACGACTTCGGCGCCGGCCAGGCGCGGCTCAACGAGATGTGGGAAGTGCCGGCGCACTACGTCAAGTTCGACATGGGCCTGATCCGCGACATCCACAAGGCACCCGATGCCAAGCGGCGGGGCGTGCACAGCCTGGTGCGGCAGGTGCTCGACGTCGGCAGCGTGCCGCTGGCCGAGGGCGTGGAAGAAGAAGCCGAAGCGGCGGTGTGCCGCGACATGGGCTTCCAGCTGATCCAGGGTTACCTCACCGGGCGCCCGGTGCCAGCCAGCGCGCTGTGAAGGCCGGCTGAAGGCTTCAGGGCTTCTTGCCGAAGAGGCCGCCCAGCCAGCCCTTGAACACGGTCCACATCAGCGCCAGCGCGTTCAGCTCTTTGACGGGTGCCGGCACCGGGCTTGCCGCTGGGGCGGAGGGCGTGGGCGTCTGGGCGCTGCCGGCAGGCGCTGCCGGCGCCACCATCGCGGCCGGCTCTGCCAGCGGCACGGCGGCTGCAGCAGCGCGGAAGTTGTCGGCGAACTGCGCCAGCATCGCGTCGCTCACGGGCACCAGCAAACGGCTGCCGAACTGCGCCAGCTTGCCGCTGACGGTGATGGTGGCCTGGCCCATCAGCACCGTGGTGCCCGGAGTTTCGCCGTCTTCCAGGCGTGCGGTGAGCTGCATCGAGGCCGACGAGCCGGCCTTGTCGGCGCCCTTGCCCAGCATCTTCAGTTCACGCGCGGCTTCGTCCAGGCCCTGCATCTCGATGTCGCCGCCGAAGCTCATCACCGCGGGGCCGATCTTGCTCTTCACCGTGCCCTTGTAATGCGTGGCGTCGAGCTGTTCGGTGATGGCCGCTCCCGGCATGCAGGCCGCGACGGCATGGATGTCGCTGAGCACGGCCCAGGCCTGGGCCGGCGTGGCGGCGACGGGGTAACGCTTGTCGAGCTTGACTTCCATGATCGTGGCGTGTGCAGGCAGAAATTGGGCTGAGGGACGGGCGCGATTGTCTCAGGCCGGGCCTGCGGGCGCCGGTGTCGGCCGCGTGGTTGGCGACGCAACAGCCGGCGCCGCACACCAGCGGCGCAGCGCGGCGCGCAGGCGGTCGGCGTCGATGGGCTTGGTGAGGAAGTCGTCCATGCCCGCGCGCAGGGCTTCGTCGCGCTCGGTCACCAGCGCCGCGGCGGTGAGGGCGATGATGGGCACGCGCTGGCCGGCGGCGCGCAGGGCGCGCGTGGCTTCGTGGCCGCTCATGCGCGGCATCTGCACGTCCATCAGCACCACGTCGAAGGGCCGGCCCAGCGCCGCCGCGGCCTGCACCGCGGCCAGCGCTTCCTGGCCGTCGCTGGCCTGCGCCACCTGCAAGCCCCAGGCCTCCAGCAGCGCCACGGCGATCATCATGTTCACGGCGTTGTCTTCGGCCATCAGCACGCGCCGGCCTTGCAGGCTGGCGCTGCTGTGGCTGTCACCCATGTCCACCTGCAGCCCGGGTGGCGCCGTGTTCGGGGTGTCTTCGATCAGCGGCAATGGCAATTCGGCCCAGAAGGTGCTGCCCGTGCCGGGCTGGCTGTGGACGCCCACGCGCCCGCCCATGAGCACGGCCAGCTCGCGGCAGATGGACAAGCCCAGCCCGGTGCCGCCGTAGCGGCGCGTGGTGCTCTGGTCGGCCTGCGTGAAGGGCTCGAAGAGGCGCGCCTGCACCTCGGGCGTGATGCCGGGGCCGGTGTCCAGCACCTCGAAGCGCACGACATCGCCCGCAGCCTGGCCCGGAACCTGGCTCTGCCCCTGGCTCACCGCCGGCAGCCGCTGCGCCCGCAGCACCACCGCGCCGGTGGCGGTGAACTTCAAGGCATTGCCCAGGTAGTTGCTGAGCACTTGGCGCAGCCGCAGCGCGTCGCCGCGCACCCAGCCGGAAGGCTGCTGCAACGAAGCCGCCTGCAGCTCCAGCGCGAGGCCGCGCGCATCGGCCAGCGTGGCGTAGCTGCGCTGCAGGCTCTGCAGCAGCGCGCCGAGATCGAAGGCATCGGCTTCCACCTGCAGCTTGCCGGCCTCGATCTTCGACAGGTCGAGGATGTCGCTGATGATGTCGGCCAGCGACTGCGTGCTCTCGACGATCTGGTCGAGGTACTGGCGCCGGCGCGCATCGTCGGTGCGCTCGTCGCGCGCCAGCCGGGCCAGGCCCATCATGCCGTTCAGCGGTGTGCGCAGCTCGTGGCTGGTGTTGGCGAGGAAGGCGCTCTTGGCGCGGCTGGCGGCTTCGGCGTCGTCGCGGGCGCGCGCCAAAGCCTGCTCGGCGGCGTGGCGCTCGGTCACGTCCTCGATGATCCACACCGTGCCGCCTTCGGCCGGGCGCGCGGGGTCGATGGCACGGCCGCGCACGAAGGCCAGGAAGCTGCTGCCGTCCTTGCGCCTGGCCAGGGTCTGCAGCTGCACGGGCTCGCCGCGGGCCAGCACCGGGCCGATTTCGCGGCTCAGCTTGTCGTAGGCCGCCTGCCCGGGCCAGACCTCGGTACCGGCGCGGCCTAGCAGCTCGCCCGGCCCCCAGCCGTAGAGCTCTTCGAAGTGGCGGTTGGCCAGCGTGAAGACGCGGTTGCGCGTGACCGCGATGCCGATGGAGGCATTGGCCAGGATCGCCTCGCGCTCCAGGCGCTGGCGCTCGCGGTCGCTGACGTCGCGCGAGGTGATGACGAGGTAGTCGCGGCCCTCGCTGACAAAGCGCGCCGCCGAGCAGACGAGCGCCATGTCGTGCCCGTCGCGCGCGGTGAAGGTCACCGGCCAGTCAACCAGGCGGCCGTCGTGCTGCAGCGCCGCCACGAAGCGCTGGCGGTCTTCTTCACGTTTCCACAGGCCCAGTTCCAGCGCGGTGCGGCCCACGGCCTCCGCCGCGCTCCAGCCACTCTGGCGCTCGAAGCTGCGGTTCACCATGGCATAACGCCCGGTGGAGAGCTCGCTCAGCGTGATGAGGTCGGGGCTGGTGGCCACCAGGTGCGAGAGCAGCGTCTCCGAGCGCCGCACCGCCTCGTCGGCGGCCAGGCGTTCGGTGTCGTCGATGAAGATGGCCAGCAGCGCCGGGCCGGCGTCGGTGTCGACACGCACGCTGGTGGCGCGCACCTGCACCGGTCGGCCCTGCACGCGCAGGCTGAAGCTGGCCACCGGCAAGGTGCTGCCGGGTGCCTGCGGCTGCAGCTGCGCTATGCGGCCGAGCGCGCGGTCCCGCGATTCGCCGGGCTCGAAGTGCAGCAGCAGGTTGCCGCCCAGCATCTCTGCCAGGTGCTGGTGGCCGAAGAGCTGCACCGCGGCCGGGTTGGCGTCGAGCACCCGGCCGTCGCGGTGCAGCACCAGCGGCGTGGGGATGTGCGAGAACAGCTCCTGGTAGCGCGTTTCAGTGGCCGCCAGGGCTTCTTCGGCGGCGCGCACGGCGGTGACGTCGCGCACCACGCCCCAGTAGCCATTGAAGACGCCGCGTGCATCGAAGCGCGGCTCGCCGCTGATGAGCAAGGCGTGGCGCCGCCGTCGCGCGTCGGCCCATTGCACCGGCACGTCGCGGAAGGGGCGGCGGTCGTCCATGTCGGCCTGCAGGCTGTCCAGCACCTCGGCCTCGCAGTGGAACTGCGGCAGCTCCCAGGCGCGGCGCCCGCCACCCTCGGCGGCCGTCAAGGCTCGCGGCGCGCCCTGGCCGGTGGCGGCGGTGACGAGGCGGTAGTTGCTGTCGGTTTCCCAATAGGCGTCGGCGGCCAGGGCCAGCAGTCGGCGGAAGCGGCTTTCGCGCTCATGCGCGCTGTCGGCGAAGTTGCCGAGCAGCTGCGACGCGAGCACGCCGCTGGCCAGACCCGCCGCCAGCGACAGCATCAAGCTGCCCAGCACGAGGCCCTGGCCCGGCAGGCCCGGCCCCCCGGGCACCGCCGGCCCGAACACGGCCACGCCGGCAATCACGCCCGTCGCCACCAGGGCCAGCAGCAGGCCCGCCCGCCAGCCCACCGACACGCACAGCATGCAGGTCAGCAAACCCAGCAGCGGCAGCGCCGGTGCCCGCAGGCCCCAGCCGAGCAGCAGCGCGTTGAAACCCAGCAGCAAAGTGGCCGCCGCGAAAACCAGCGTCACCGCCGTGCCCAGCCAGCGCTGCGGCAGCCGGGCCCCGATGAAGGCGGCCAGGGCCAGCATCAAAAAGAGACCGACGGCGACCTTGGCGCTACCGTGCTGCGGCCCCGTCAGCGCCACCAGCGTCGCGCCGCCCAGGCAGGAAGCGCCGCTGACCCACAGGAAGGCACGCGTGATCTGCGGCGCGGCCAGCCCGGCCATGCCCCACGGCGGGCGCGACGGCGGCGCTGCGGGGCTGTCGCCGTCGCTCGCCTGCATGGGGGTCAGGGCCGCGCCTGCTGCAACTGCTGCCGCGTGGCCAGCGCCACCTGGCGCGCCGCCTCGGCGAAGCCGGGGCCTGCGCCTGCGGCGCCCGCCGTGCCGGCGTACAGCACCGCGCGGGAAGAGCTCACGACGATGGGTGCGCCAGGCCGCCAGCCGGCGCGCACGGTGGCCTCGGCGTCGCCGCCCTGCGCGCCGACGCCCGGAATGAGCAGCGGCAGGCTCGGCGCCAGTTCGCGCACGCGCGCCACCTCGGCCGGAAAGGTGGCCCCCACCACCAGCGCGATCTGCCCACCGCGGTTCCATTCACCCGCGGCCAGCCGCGCGATGTGTTCGTAGAGCAGCGCGCCGCCCTCCAGCCGCTGCGCCTGCAGGTCGCTGCCGCCCGGGTTGCTGGTGCGGCACAGCAGGATCAGGCCCTTGCCGGCCCACTTCATGTAGGGCTCGATCGAATCCAGGCCCATGAAGGGCGAGAGCGTCACGGCATCGGCGCGGTAGCGCTCGAAGGCTTCGCGTGCGTACTGCTCGGCGGTGGCGCCGATGTCGCCGCGCTTGGCATCCAGGATCACCGGCACCTGCGGCGCCACGGCCTTCATGTGCGCCATCAGGCGCTCGAGCTGCTCTTCAGCGCGCTGCGCGGCGAAGTAGGCGATCTGTGGCTTGAAGGCGCACACCAGATCCTTGGTGGCGTCGACGATCGCTGCGCAGAAATCGAAGATGCGCGCCGGGTCGTCTTTCCAGGCGCCGGGGAACTTCGCGGGTTCCGGGTCCAGGCCCACGCACAGCATCGACTGGTTCGTGGCCTGGGCGGCCACCAGTTGCGCGCGAAAGTCGGGGGTGGCGGCCATCGCGCGCGTCAGGCTTTCCAGCGCGCGGCGAGTTCGGCGGCCAGGCCGGTGTAGCTGCCCGGCGTCATCGCCAGCAGGCGGTGCTTGTCTTCGGCCGGCAAGGCCAGCCCGGCGATGAACCCCTGCATAAGCTCGCGCGTGATGGGCTGGCCGCGCGTGAATTCCTTCAGCTGGTTGTAGGGGTCGGGCAGGCCGTGGCGGCGCATCACCGTCTGCACCGGCTCGGCCAGCACTTCCCACGCGGCGTCGAGGTCCGCCGCCAGCGCAGCCTCGTTCACCTCCAGCTTGTCCATGCCGCGGCTCAGGCTGTCGCAGGCGAGCAGCGCATAACCCACGGCCACGCCCATGTTGCGCAACACGGTGCTGTCGGTGAGGTCGCGCTGCCAGCGGCTCACGGGCAGCTTGTGGCTCATGTGGCCGAGCAGCGCATTGGCCAGGCCGAAGTTGCCCTCGGCGTTTTCGAAGTCGATCGGGTTGACCTTGTGCGGCATCGTCGACGAGCCCACCTCGCCCTTCTTCAGCCGTTGCTTGAAGTAGCCCAGGCTGATGTAGCCCCAGACATCGCGCGCCCAGACGATGAGCAGCGTGTTCGCACGCGCCATGGCATCGAAGAGCTCGGCCATGTAGTCGTGCGGCTCGATCTGGATCGTGTACGGGTTGAAGGTCAAGCCCAGGCGCCCCTCCACCACCTGGCGGCTGAAGCCTTCCCAGTCGAAACCCGGGTAGGCGGCCAGGTGCGCGTTGTAGTTGCCCACCGCGCCGTTCATCTTGGCCAGCAGCGGTACGGCAGCAATGCGCGAGCGCGCAGTGGCCAGCCGTGCGGCCACGTTGGCGACCTCCTTGCCCACCGTGGTGGGGCTGGCGGTCTGGCCATGCGTGCGGCTGAGCATGGGCAGCGCAGCCAGCGTGTGCGCCATCGCGCCCAGCTGGCCCAGCAGCTTGTCCAACGCGGGCAGCACGGCTTCGTCGCGCGCGCGCTTGAGCATCAGCGCGTGGCTGGTGTTGTTGATGTCCTCGCTGGTGCAGGCGAAGTGCACGAACTCGGCCGCGGCCTCGAGCTCGGCGTGGCCCTTGAAGCGGCCCTTGATCCACATCTCCACGGCCTTGACGTCGTGGTTGGTGGTCTTCTCGATGTCCTTGATGGCCTGGGCATCGGCCTCGCTGAAACGCAGCACCAGAGAGCGCAGCAGGCCGCGGCAGGCTTCGTTCAGCGGCTTGAACTCACCGAAGCCGGCATCCGACAGCGCGATGAACCATTCCACTTCCACCTGCACGCGGTGGTGCATGAGGCCGAACTCGGAGAGCACGGGGCGCAGTGCGGCCAGCTTGGGGGCGTAGCGGCCGTCCAGCGGTGACAGGGCGGTGAGGGGCGAATGGTGCATGCGGAGCGGCCGTGGCGACGTGGGCGGCGCCGGTGCGTGGCCCGGTCACGGCAGCCCCACCCGGCTCGGGTGCCCGATTCTAGGCCGCACCCCTGCCACCGCCGCCGGTGCGCGCCTACGATGGCCAGCATGGACCATCTGCACCTGACGGCCGGACGACTGACCCTGGAAGACATGGAGGCCATCCTCGACGTGGCCCGGGCCCTGGCCGAGCCTATGAGCCTGGGCGAGTTGCTGAACGAGGTGGCGCAGGCGGCGTGCCGCGTGCTGCATGCCGAGCGCGTGTCGGTGTGGCTGATGGACGATGCACTGCAGGCGCTGTACATCGAGGTCTCCAGCGACCTGCCGCGCCTGCAGCTGCCGCTGGGCGTGGGCCTCGCGGGGCAATGCGCCGCGGCGCGGCAGGTGATCAACGTGCCCGACTGCTACGCCGACCCGCGCTTCAACGCCGAGGTCGACCGCGCCACGGGCTTCCACACGCGCTGCAGCCTCACGCTGCCCCTGGTCGACCAGCGCGACGCGCTGGTGGGCGTGATGCAGCTGCTGAACCGCCAGGAAGGCTGCTTCGATGCCGATGACGAGACGCTGGGCCGGGCGCTGGCGGCGCAGTGCGCGGTGGCCTTGTCGCGCGCGCGCCTGACCGTGGCGGCGATGGCCGGCGAGCGGATGCGCCAGGAGCTCGAACTCGCCAGCGTCGTGCAGCAGGGCACGCTGCCGGTGGCCATGCCCAGCTTGCCCGGCTATGACATGCACGGGCAGTTCCTGCCCGCAGCGCAGACCGGCGGCGACACCTTCGACCTGGCGCTGCTGCCGCAGGGCCTGCTGGTGATGCTGGCCGACGCCACCGGGCATGGCATCGCGCCGGCACTGACCGTGGTGCAGCTGCACGCCATGCTGCGCATGGGCTTTCGCCTGGGGGGGTCGCTCGAAGATGTGTTCACGCAGGCCAACGACCAGCTGGCACAGACACTCACCGACAGCCGCTTCATCACGGCCTTCGTGGGCCTGCTCGACCCGGTGGCACACCGCCTGCGCTTCCTCAGCGGCGGGCAGGGGCCGATCCTGCATTACCACGCCAGTGAAGGGCGCTGCAGCGTGCACAAGGCCACCAGCTTCCCGATGGGCGCCATGCCCATCACCCGGCTGCGCCCGGCCGTCACGCTGGCGCTGGCGCCCGGCGACTGGCTGGTGCTGTTGTCGGATGGCATCTACGAATTCGCCAACCCGCAAGGCGAGTTGTTCGGGCGCGAGCGCGTCGAGCAGCTGGTGCACGCGAACGCCACGCTCGGCGCCGAAGCCCTGGCCCGCCGCTTGTTGCAGGCCGTTCGCGACCACGGCGGCGCGGCGCCCGCCGAAGACGACATCACGGTGGTGCTGTTGCACCGCCGGCTTGGGTTGTGATGGCGGATGTCATGCAGCTGTCATGAGAAGGCGGGCGTCGGCAGTGAGAATCCAGGGCGTCGCTGCTGCCGGTTGGCGTGCGCGCTTGACGGAGGATTGCCATGGAGATGAAGCTCACGGAACTCGCAGGGCCGGTCACGCGCGTGGCGCTGCACGGCCGGCTCGACGCGGCCGGGGCCGACCGCCTGGGGCTGCCTTTCACCTCGAACGTGGTCAGCGTGGGGCGCAATGCCGTGGTCGACCTCTCGGGCGTGACGTTCGTCGCCTCGCTGGGTCTGCGCCTGCTCATCGGTTCAGCGCGGGCGCTGCAGAACAAGGGCTGCCAGCTGGTCTTGTTCGGCGCCAGCGAACTCGTGCAGGGCATCTTCGACGACGCCGCGCTGGACCAGATCCTCACCATCACGCAGACCGAGGGCGAAGCCCTTGCCGCCCTCGGGCGCTGAGTCGCCGGCTCCGGGGCAGGCTTTGCCACTGTCGCCGCTTTCGCCGCTTTCACCAGAACCGCCGCCATTGCGGCTGGAGATCCCCTACGACATGGCGGCGCTGGAGCCGGCGCGCCTGGCCGCGCTGCGCCACGTCGAGGGCCACAAGCTCAGCGCCAGGGCCGTCTACCGCCTGGAACTGGTGCTCGAGGAGGCGCTGATGAACCGCCTGTGGCATGCCATGCCGGAGGGCTCGCCCGCGCGGCTGGCAGGCCTGATCCGGGTCAGTCTGCGTGTGCTGCCCGACACGCTGGAATTGTGTGTCGAGGACGATGGCGTGCCTTTCGATCCGACCCAGGCGCCCGAGGCCCCTGTCCCCGCGACCCTGGAGCAAGCCCGCCCCGGCGGCCTGGGCCTGATGCTGACGCGCAAGGCCGTGCACACCATGCACCACGAACGCCGCGACGGGCGCAACCGCCTGACACTGCAGATAGCGCGCGACTGAAGCCGGTGTGGCCGGTGCCGGTGGTGCCGGTGGCGGCGCCATCGCGGGGCTGTGCCAAAGTCGCGGCGCACGACGCGGGCCTGCAGCGTCGGTGCGCGCGCACGAAGGAGCTGCCATGTCCCCGCCTGTACCGAACCCCTGGAGCGAAGCTGCAGCCGTGAAGGCGCTGTGCTTCGATGTCTTCGGCACCGTCGTTGACTGGCACGGCAGCATCGCTGCCGAGGTGGAGCGCCTGGGCTTGCCGGTGGACGGGGGCCGGTTCGCGCTGGCCTGGCGCGCCGGTTACGCCCCCGCCATGCAGCAGGTGCGCCGCGGCGCGCTGCCGTGGACGAACATCGACGGCTTGCACCGCCGCATCCTCGACGCCCTGCTGGCCGAACACGGCATCGCGATGGACGAGGCCGCGCGGCAAGACCTCAACCGCATCTGGCATCGCCTGCAACCCTGGCCCGACAGCGTGCCCGGCCTGCAGCGGCTGAAGCGCCGCTTCACGATCACCACCCTGAGCAACGGCAACCTCTCGCTGCTGGTGGCCATGGCCAAGTTCGGCGGCCTGCCCTGGGACGCCGTGCTCAGCGCCGAACTTTTCAACCACTACAAGCCCGACCCCGAGGTCTACCGCGGCGCGGCGCGCCTGCTGGGCCTGGCCCCTGACGAGGTGGCCCTGGTGGCCGCCCATCCCAGCGACCTGCGTGCCGCGGCGGGCTGCGGGCTGCGCACGGTCTATGTGCCGCGGCCGCAAGAGCGGGGCCGCGGCGGTGAGATGGAGCCCTGGACGGACGGTGAATTCGACTTCGTGGCCGACAGCTTCGAAGCCTTGGCGGGCGCATCGGGTGCCTGAGCGACGCAAGTCTCAAGCTCAAGCCAGGATGGCCCACAGGGCCACACCCACTATCGCCAGCGCCATCATCACGAGGTACAGCATGCTCACCAGCGCGGCACGCAGCAAACGCCACGAAAGGGCGCCACCGTAGACGCGTTTCGTTGCCCACAGGGTGTAGACCGGTACGGCCGTGCCGGCCAATGTCGTGAGCCACCACACGTCGAAGAGAGCCAGCGCGAAGGCCAGGAACCAAAAGGCATGCACATGCAGCGCGAACACCAGATGCTCGGTGTAGCGCAGGCGACGGTTCCAGTAGGCCAGCTTCATCCACAGCGCATAAGTGGGCAGCAGCAGGAACATGGCGGCACCGGCGTTGCCGATGACGCGGTCCTTGAAACGTTCCAGCTCGCCAGCCACCGCTTGGGGGTCGATGTCGATGCGCTTCTTCGCGCGTTTGCAGAGCCACTCGGGCAGTTGCCGGCAAAAGAAGACGCCGTCCTTGAGGCCGAAACCCATGTCACCGTCGCCCAGGATGCTGATGTTGGTCTTGCGGAGGGCATCTTTGTCGACGGTGGCCCGGGCTTGCGCGTCTGGCGTTTGCTCACCCGCGTCCATCTGCACGGAGGCGCCGCCCGCCACCCGCAACAGCAGCAGCACGATCAGGCTGATGGTGAGGTACAGGCGCAGTGGCAGCACATAGTGTTTGCGCCGGCCGGCCAGGTACAGCCGCGTCAACTCACCGGGCCTGAAGAGCAGCAGTTTCAGCGTGCGCCACAGCGCACCCTCGGTGCTGAAGTAGGCGCCACCGAACTGCTGCAAGAACTCGCCCAGCTTCGGCGGCTTGACGTTGGTTTCCTGGCCGCAGGCAGGGCAGAAGACCGGGTGCTCGCCGCCGGCGCGCGGCTGCAGGGTCTCGGCGCAGTTCAGGCATTGCGGGCTGTTCACGGGCGTGTTCACAGCAGCAGCGCCGCCAGGGTCACCGTTGCCACCGTGAAGGCCACGAGCGCCAGGTGCACGGTGCCGAGCAACGCGCCGCGCAGCAGCAGCGCCCACCAACGTCCGCCGTAGACACGCCGCGCCGCCAGCAGGCCATAGACCGGCATCATCAGCAAACCGGCCCACACCAGCAGCTCCACGCCCAGCATCATCAGCGTCACCAGCAAGAACCAGAAGGCATGCAGGTGCAGCGCAAACACCAGGTGCTCGGTGTAGTGCATGCCGCGCTGGCGGAACAGCAGCCACAGGCCGAAGGCAAAGGCCGGCAGCAGCGTCAGCATCACCACGCCCGCGTTGCTGGCCACACGCTCGCTGACGCGGTGCATCTGCAACACGAGGGAACGCGTGTCGACGTCGAGCCTGCGCTCGATGCGCCGGCACAGCCAGAGCGGCAGGTTCTCGCAGTAGAAGCGGCCCTCGCGCAAGCCGGCCTGGCCGAAGCCGAGTTCGATCTGCATCGCGCTCGGGCGCTCGGGCAGCGCGCGCGTGACATCGGGGTCGTCGAATTCGGCGTATTCGATGGAGCCCAGCACGCGCAGCGTCAGCAGCATCACGACCGTGACGCTGAGGAAGAGGCGCAGCGGCATCACGTAGTGCTTGCGCCGGCCGCGCAGGTATTCGGCCGTCAGCTCGCCGGGCTGCAGCAGCAGCAGTTTCAGCGTACGCCACAGCGCGCCCTCGGTCGCGAAGTAGGCGCCGCCGAACTGCTGGATGAACTCGGCCACGGTCGGCGCCTGGATGCGCGTTTCCTGCCCGCAGGCGGGGCAGAACTTCGGCGTCGCGTCCGCGAGGTGGTAGCCCGCGAAGCCGTGGCCGCAGTTGGGGCAGGCAGGGAGCGCGGGCGGTGCGGGTCTGGCGGAGGGCATCAGCCGTCACGGTAACCCAAGAGGCAGCGCGCCAGGGGCCGCGCCATTCACAATCGTGCGATGGCCGTGACCCCCGCATCCGCTGCCGTGGCCGCAGCACCAGCCGCCGTGAGTTTTCGCCAGGCGCTGCGCTTCTGGTTCAAGCTCGGTTGCATCAGCTTTGGCGGCCCGGCCGGGCAGATTGCGCTGATGCACACCGAGCTGGTGGAGCGCCGGCGCTGGATCAGCGAACGCCGTTTCCTGCACGCATTGAACTACTGCATGCTGCTGCCCGGCCCCGAGGCGCAGCAGCTGGCCACCTACATCGGCTGGCTGCTGCACCGCACCTGGGGCGGCATCGTGGCCGGGGCCTTGTTCGTGCTGCCCTCGCTGCTGCTGCTGGTGCTGCTGAGCTGGGTTTACGTGCGTTTTGGCGATGTGCCCGTGGTGGCCGGTCTCTTCTACGGCATCAAGCCGGCGGTGACGGCGCTGGTGCTGCAGGCGGCGCACCGCATCGGCACGCGGGCTTTGAAGCACCCGCTGCTGTGGGCCATCGCCGCGCTGTCGTTTCTGGCCATCTTCGTGCTGCGCGCGCCCTTCCCTGCCATCGTGCTGGGCGCGGCCCTGATCGGAGCCGTTGGCGGGCGTTTCATGCCGCAGGTCTTCACACCCGCCAGCGGCCATGGCGGCGCGGCCGCAGCAGCGCCCCACGTGCCGGCGCTCATCGACGACCACACCCCGACACCGCCGCACGCGCTGTGGCGCCGCAGCCAGCTGCTGCGCGTGCTGGGCGTGGGCGCCGTGCTGTGGCTGGCGGTGATGGGCGCGCTGCTGGCCACGCAGGGCTGGCAGGGCCTGCTCGCGCAGATGGGCTGGTTCTTCACCAAGGCCGCCTTGCTGACCTTCGGCGGCGCCTACGCGGTGCTGCCTTACGTCTACCAGGGCGCGGTGGAGCAGCACCAGTGGTTGAGCGGCGCGCAGATGATCGACGGCCTGGCCCTGGGCGAAACCACACCCGGCCCGCTGATCATGGTGGTGGCTTTCGTGGCCTTTGTCGGCGGCTGGTTCCAGCCCGTCTTCGGCGCCGATTCGGCCTTCGCCTCGGGCATGGCGGCGGCGCTGATGGTCACCTTCTTCACCTTCCTGCCCAGCTTCATCTTCATCCTCGCGGGCGGGCCGCTGGTGGAGGCCACGCATGGCAAGCTGGGCTACACGGCACCGCTGACCGCTATCACCGCGGCGGTGGTCGGCGTCATCGTCAACCTGGCGTTGTTCTTCGGTTATCACGTGCTGTGGCCCCAGGGTTTCGACGGTGCCTTCGATGCGGCCGCGGCCGTCATTGCCGTGGCCGCTGCTGTGGCGCTGATGCGCTTCAAGCTGGGGGTGGTGACGGTGCTCGGCGGCTGCGCACTCGCCGGGCTGGTCTGGACGCAGCTGCGCTGAGCAGCAAGACGCCGGCTTGACTACCATCCGCGGCCACCCACCACCACCGCCAGAGAGCCACCATGAACCGACGTATTTCCTTCCAGCGGGTCGCCGCCGCGCTGCTGTTCACCGTGGGCGCCGCCACGCCGGCGCTGGCGCAAGACTTCAGCAAGGTCGAGATCAAGGCCGAGAAGCTGAACGCCACCACCTGGATGCTGGTGGGCGCCGGCGGCAACATGGGCCTGTCGGTGGGTGAAGACGCGGTCTTCCTGGTCGACGACCAGTACGCGCCGCTGGCGCCGAAGATCAAGGCCGCCATTGCCGCCATCACGGCCAAGCCGGTGAAGTTCGTGCTCAACACGCACTTCCACTTCGACCACACCGGCGGCAACGAGGCGCTGGGCAAGGAAGGCGCGCTCATCGTCGCGCACGACAACGTGCGCCGCCGCCTGAACGCCGACCAGCTCATCAGCTTCGTCGGCAGCACCGCGCCGCAACCCGCCAGCCCCAAGGTGGCGCTGCCCGTCATCACCGTGCCCGGCGCCATCAGTTTCCACATCAACGGCGAGGAAGTGAACGCCTTCCACGTGGCCAATGCGCACACCGACGGCGACCTCATCGTGCACTTCAAGGGCGGCGACATCGTGCACATGGGCGATGTCTTCTTCAACGGCAGCTACCCCTTCATCGACGCTGGCAGCGGCGGCAGCCCGCTGGGCATGATCGCGGCCTTCGACCGCGTGCTGGCCTTGGCCGGCGCCCAGACTAAGATCATCCCCGGCCACGGCCCGCTGGCCGACAAGGCCGCGCTGCAGCGCACGCGCGACATGCTGTCCACGCTGGTGGCGCGCATCCAGGCCGAACGCCGCGCTGGCAAGACGGACGAGCAGATCCGCAACGCCAAGCCCACGGCCGATTACGACGAGGCCTGGGGCAAGGGTTTCATCAAGCCCGAGCAGTTCGTGCAGCTGGTGCTGAACGGCCTGCCCAAGTAGCAGGCGCCAAGCAGCAGGCGGGCAGCTCCTTCGGCTGAAGGAGTTTGTTTCGTCTCGACGCTGGTGGCCGGCCCGCGGCTGGCTTTATCGTGAAGGCTCTCATGGACCGCCCCCCGCGCACCGCTGCTGCCCAATCACGTCTGCTGCGCCGCACGGCCGCCGGCCTGGTGCTGGCGGTGGTGGCGGCAGGGCTCTTGTTCGCGACACAAGGCACGGCTATGGCAAAGATGGTGATGTTCTCAGGCGTCAGCGGCAAGGTGCTGCTGGACGGCAAGCCGGTGGCCGGTGCGGTGGTGGAGCGCGAGTTCCGCTGGTCGTGGAAATCGGAGACCGGCACCGACAGCACGCAGACCGACGCCAGCGGCGCCTTCCGCCTGCCCGTCATCGAGCGCAGCTCCTTCATGGGTTCGGTGTTGCCGCACCAGCCCAACGTGCGGCAAACCATCCTCATCAAGCACGGCGGCAAGACGCACAAGGCGTGGATGTTCAACAAGGGCAATTACGACCTCGATGGCGAACTGGATCGCCCCATCGTGATGACCTGCCGCCTGGAGCGCGAGCCCACACACACCGGTGACGTGTTCGGCATCTGCGAATTGCAGTGAGCCGGCGCGCCGCCGCATCGCAGCAACAGGCCGCGAAACGGCCAAGGAGGACCTCATGCCCATCCTGACCCCGTCCGAAGCTGCCGTGCTGGCGCGGCGTGTCTACGAGCTTCGCGAATACTCGGTCAGCGACCTGCGCGAGCGTGGCACGCGCTTCGGCACCGAAGGCAAGTTCGCGCTGGACGACAACTCGCAGTTCGTCGGCAAGACCGGTGCCTTGCGCTGGACGGCTTTGTCCAACTTCGGCTATGTGGCGGCCGGTGTCGGGCCGCACGCGGGCGAGGTGCTGGTCACCACGCGCGGTACCGACATCGGGCTCGATTGGCTGGTCAACCTGAACATCGGCATGCAGGCGGGCCCCGGCGGCTGGGCGGTGCACTCGGGCTTCCATGAGACCTGGAAGTCCTTCGAAAAGGGCCTGACGACTTTCCTGCGCGGCCACCACCCGACGCGCATCCACTGCGTGGGCCACAGCCTGGGCGGCGCGCTGGCCGCGCTGACGGCCGACTGGGCCACGGCCCACGGCGTGGCGCCAGTGTCGCTGTACACCTTTGGCGCGCCACGCACCGGCGACGCGGTGTTCGCCGGTGCCTTGGCCAAGCGGGTGGGCGAAGACAACATCTTCCGCGTCTACCACCCGGCCGACATCGTGCCGATGATTCCGATGCTGCCGTTCTTCCACTCGCCGCTGGTGGGCGGCGCTTTGCGCCTGCCCACGGGCTCGGGTGCGCTCTTCAGCATAGGCGCGCACAACATGCAGCGCAGCTACATCCCCGGCGTGGCCGGCCGCAGCTGGAGCGGCCTGGCCACCGGGGCCGGCCCGGCGCCCAACGACGGCCGGCAGATGGACAGCTGGCTGGAGGCCGCGGCCGCAGGCCAGGGCAGCTTCCTGATGGGCTCGGCCACGCTGCTCAGCATGATCGGCCGTGCCCTGGCCTGGCTGGTGCGCAAGGCGGCCTGGGCCATCGGCAGTGCCCTGGGCAGCGGCGTCACGGCAGGCCTGACGCTGCTCGACCAGCTGTCTTGGATGCTGGGCCAGGCTGCGCAGATCAGCAAGGACGTGGCGATGCACGTGAAGGGCCTGATGAGCGCCATCTTCCGCTTCATGGGCCGCAAGGCCGTGGGCACGGTGGAGGTGACCACCGCCTTCATCCGCTGGATGCTGGCCACGCTGGTGACGACGCTCAGCGCCATTGCCAAGCGCGCGATGAACACGCTGGTGTAGCGGCTACATCGGCGACGGCAGCGCACCCTAGCGCGCCCGGGCCGTAGCAGGCTTTATGCTGCGCGGCCCTGCCCGCCCCTGGAGTGCCCGCGCATGAGCGCTGTTGCCAAGCCCGAGATGGATGCCGCCGCCGCGGCACACGAACTGCACCCGAGGTTGAACGCCGGCACACCGCTGGACCTGGCGCGGGTGCGCGCCGTGCACGTGAACCAGCCCGCCGTGGCGCGCCGCGTGGCCACGCTGAACGCCAGCCGTTCGGTGAAGAAGGTCTACCAGGCCGCGTGGCTGGTGCGTGCCATCCAGTGCATGGACCTGACCACGCTCTCCGGGGACGACACGCCCGGCCGCGTGCGCCGCCTCTGCGCGAAAGCCCGCCAGCCGCTGCGCGCCGATCTGCTGGCGGCCCTCGGCCTGCCGTCGCTGCGCGTCGGCGCTGTGTGCGTCTATCACGAGATGGTGGCCGAGGCTGCTGCCGCGCTGCGCGGCAGCAGCATCCCCGTGGCGGTGGTGAGCACGGGTTTTCCGGCCGGCCAGACGCCGATGGAAACCAAGCTGCGCGAGATCGAGCTGTCGGTCGCCGCCGGCGCGCAAGAGGTCGACATCGTCATCAGCCGCCGCCACGCCTTGACGCACGACTGGGCCGCGCTCTACGACGAGCTGGTGGCCTACAGAGCAGCCTGCGGTGACGCGCACCTGAAGGCCATCCTCGCCACCGGCGAGTTGCAGACGCTGGAGAACGTGGCCCGCGCCTCGTGGGTGGCGATGATGGCGGGCGCCGATTTCATCAAGACCAGCACCGGCAAGGAAAGCGTCAACGCGACGCTGGATGTCTCGCTGGTGATGGTGCGCGCCATCCGCGACTTCCATGCCGAGACCGGCCAGGTGGTGGGCTACAAGCCCGCCGGCGGCATCAGCTCCGCCAAAGGCGCGCTGCAGTACCTGTCGCTGATGAAGGAAGAGCTCGGCAACCGCTGGCTGCAGCCCGACTTGTTCCGCTTCGGCGCCAGCAGCCTGTTGACGGACATCGAGCGTCAACTGGAACACCACGTCACCGGCCATTACAGCGCCGCCCATCGCCACGCGATGCCCTGAGCGAAATCCATCGCCATGCCGACCTTGCAAGACATCCTCGCCACCATGGACTACGGCCCCTCCCCTGAAAGCGCCGACGTGGCGCACGCCTGGCTGGCGCAGCACAAGCGCCGCTTCGGCCATTTCATCGACGGCGGCTGGGTCGCCGGCAGCAAACACTTCGACAGCGTGAACCCGGCGAACGGCCAATCGCTCGCGGCCATCGCGCAGGGTGACGCCAAGCTGGTGGACCGTGCCTTCGCGGCCGCACAAGCCGCACTGCCCGCGTGGCAGGCGCTGGGCGGCCACGGCCGCGCGAAGCTGCTGTATGCGCTGGCCCGCGCGCTCCAGAAACACGCGCGGCTCTTTGCCGTGCTGGAGACGCTGGACAACGGCAAGACCATCCGCGAAACGCGCGATGCCGACATCCCGCTGGCCGTGCGCCACTTCTATCACCACGCGGGCTGGGCGCAGCTGCTGCCGCGCGAGATGCCCGGGCACGAGGCGCTGGGTGTCGTCGGCCAGATCGTGCCGTGGAACTTCCCGCTGCTGATGCTGGCCTGGAAGGTGGCGCCGGCGCTGGCCTGCGGCAACACCATCGTCTTCAAGCCTGCCGAACAAACATCACTGACAGCGCTGCTGTTTGCCGAGGTCTGCCAAGAGGTGGGCCTGCCTGCGGGCGTGTTCAACCTCGTCACCGGCGACGGCGCCGTGGGCCAGGCCATCACCGCGCACCCGGGCATCGCCAAGATCGCCTTCACCGGCAGCACCGAGGTCGGCCGGCTCATCCGCCAGGCCACCGCGGGCAGCGGCAAGAAGCTGAGCCTGGAGCTGGGCGGCAAGAGCCCCTACCTCGTCTTTGCCGATGCCGACCTGGATGCGGCCGTGGAAGGCATCGTCGACAGCATCTGGTTCAACCAGGGCGAGGTCTGCTGCGCCGGTTCACGCCTGCTGGTACACGAGGGCACGGCGCCGACGCTGCTGGCCAAGTTGAAGGCGCGCATGGCCAAGATCCGCGTCGGCGACCCGCTGGACAAGAGCATCGACATGGGTGCGCTGGTCGACCGCACGCAGTGGCTGCGGGTGAGCGGCTTCGTCGAACGTGCGCGCGCCGAGGGCGCCGAGGTCTACCAGGCTTGCGCCACCGAACTGCCGGCGGGCGAACACTGCTACTTCCCGCCCACGCTGGTGACGGGCGTGGACACGGCCAGCGAGATCGTGCAGCAGGAGGTTTTCGGCCCGGTGCTGACGGTGCAGACCTTCCGCACGCCCGCCGAGGCGGTGGAGCTGGCCAACAACACGCGCTTCGGCCTCGCCGCGTGTGTGTGGAGCGAGAGCATCACCTTGGCGCTGGACGTGGCACCGCGCCTGAAGGCCGGTGTGGTGTGGGTCAACACCGCCAACCAGTTCGACGCGGCCTGCGGCTTCGGCGGCGTGCGTGAATCGGGCTTTGGCCGCGAGGGCGGGCGCGAAGGGCTGCGTGAGTACCTCCAGCCCATCGCGGTGAAGGGTGCCAAGCCCGGGAAAGCTGAAAAGGCCACCAAGCCCGCGGCCGCTGCCACGCTGGTGGCGGCCGACCCCAAGGCCATCGATCGCACCGCCAAGCTCTACATCGGCGGCAAGCAGGTGCGGCCCGACGGCGGCTACAGCCGCGAGGTCTGGGCCGGCAAGACGCTGCTGGGCTTGGTGCCCGAAGGCAACCGCAAGGACATCCGCAATGCCGTCGAGGCCGCGCGCGCTGCGGCCAGCTGGGAGCGCCAGAGCGCGCATGGCCGCGCCCAGGTGCTGTACTACCTGGCCGAGAACCTGCAGGCGCAGCGCGGCCGCTTCGTCGAGCTGCTGGCGCCCTTCAGCAGCCCGGCCGCGGCGGCGGATGAAGTGCAGGCTGCGGTGGAACGCCTCTTCGATTTCGCCGCCTGGGCCGACAAGTACGACGGCGCCGTGCACCAGCCGCCGATGCACGGCGTGACGCTGGCGCTGCACGAGGCGGTGGGCAACATCGCCGTGATCGCGGGCGACGATGCGCCTTTGCTGGGCCTGATGGCGCTGGTGGCGCCGGCCATCGCAATGGGCAACCGCGTCGTCGCCGTGCCTTCGAGCCGCCAGCCGCTGGTGGCCGCCGAGCTCTACCAGGTGCTGGAGACGAGTGACGTGCCGGCCGGTGTGATCAACCTCGTCACCGGCGACCCCGACACGCTGGCCGACACCCTGGCCGCCCACGCGGAAGTGGATGCGCTGTGGTGGCCCGCGGCCACGGCGGCGCAATGCAGAAAGGTGGAAGCGCTGTCGGCCAGCAACCTCAAGCGCACCTGGGTGGGTGCGGGCGCCGCGGCGGCGCTGGGCGACCCGCGCGCGATGCTGGAGCACGCGGTGCAGGTGAAGAATGTCTGGGTGCCCTATGGCGTTTGAGACTGACCGCGGGCCGGCTCAGCCGTTGACGATCTCGGCCACCAGCGGCAGCGCCGGCGGCGCTTCATCGGCCAGCTGCATGGCTAGCTGAACTGCTGCAACCGCGGCCGCGGCGGCGGCGTCATCCGCCGCATGCACCCAAGCCAGCGGCTCACCCGCCTGCACAGCCGCGCTGCGGCCGACGATGCCGGCCAGACCCACGCGCGGGTCCACCGCGTCGCCAGGCCGCGCACGCCCACCCCCCAGCGCCACCACGGCCCAGCCCAGGCCGCGCACGTCGATCTCGCTGACGAAGCCCGCGCGTGTAGCCGGCACCGGCACACAGACCGGCGCCACCGGCAGTTGCGCGTCGCGCAGCACATCACGCGGCCCGCCCAGGGCTGCCACCATCTGCGCAAAGCGTTCGGCGGCCGTGCCGCTGTCCAGCGCCTGTGTCGCCATCGCGGCGCCGGCCTCGGGTGTGTCGGCCAGCCCGCCCAGCTGCAGCATGTGACCGGCCAGCGCCAGCGTCAGCGCGTGCAGGCGCGGGTCGCGACTGTGGCCCGGATCGTCGCCGCGCAGGTAGCGCAGCGTCTCCTGCACCTCCAGCGCGTTGCCCGCGGTGCTGCCCAGCACCTCGTTCATGTCGGTGATCAGGGCGCGCGCCGGCAAGCCGGCACCGCGCGCCACGCGCACCAGGCTTTGCGCCAGAGAACGGGCCGCAGGCAGCTGCTGCATCATCGCGCCGCTGCCTACCTTCACGTCCAGCACCAGGCCCTGCAGGCCGGCGGCCAGTTTCTTGCTCAGGATGCTGGCGGTGATGAGCGGCACGCTCTCGACCGTGGCCGTGACATCGCGGAGGGCGTAGAGCCGGCGGTCGGCCGGGGCCAGCGTGTCACCGGCGCCGACGATGGCGCAGCCCGCGCTGCGCAGCGTGGCGCACAGCACGTCGCGAGTCGGGTTCACGCCGTAGCCGGGCAGCGCTTCCAGTTTGTCGAGCGTGCCGCCGGTGTGGCCCAGGCCGCGGCCGCTGATCATCGGCACCACGCCCCCGCAGGCTGCGATGATGGGCGCCAGCATCAGGCTGACCTTGTCGCCCACGCCGCCGGTGGAATGTTTGTCGAGCACGGGGCCGTGCAAATTCTCGGCGGCCCAGCGCAGCACCTCGCCGCTGTGCGTCATCGCGCGCGTCAGCGCCACGGCCTCGGCCTCGTTCATGCCGCGCAGCACGATGGCCATGGCCAGCGCGGCGATCTGGGCGTCGGCCCAGCGGCCCGTGCCCTCGGCGCTCACCAGGCCTTGCACGAAGCCTTCGATCTGCGCCGTGCTTAATGCGCCGCCGTCACGCTTGGCGGCGATCACACGCACCGGCAGCTCGGCAGCGCTCATTCCACGGTAAAGCGCAGGTCGGGGTCGGGTGCCACGCCGGCCGGGTTGGCCTGCAGATAGCTCATCAACGCATCGACGTCGACATCGCCACCCACGCGGTTGCGGCCGCTGCGCAGCGTGGTGAAGCCATCGCCGCCCTCGGCCATGAAGCTGTTGACGGTGAGGCGGTAGTCCTGCGTCATCACCACGGGCTGGCCGCCGATGCGCAGGTCTTGCACGCGCTGGCCGGCCGGTGCGCTGGCGCGCCAGGTCCAGCGTATCGACGACGAGGGAATCAAGCCGCCGGGCCGGCTCTGGCTTTCCAGCAGCGTCTTGATCTCGGCGCCCGACAGCGTCATCACCACCAGCGTGTTGCCGAAGGGTTGCATCGTGAACACGTCGCCGAAGCTCACGTCGCACGGCGGCGCGCCCCTGCAGGTGAGCGATGCGCGCACGCCACCGCTGTTCATCAGCGAGAACTGGCTGCCGCCGCGTTCGGGCGCGCGCGTGGTGGCCCATTGCGCGTCGGCCACGAGACGCCCCGCGCTCATGTCGCCGTTGTTGGCGCTGGTGGCGAAGTTGCCTGCAATGCGGCCCACGGTGCGCTCGGCCAGCGGACGCGCGCGCTCGGCGTAGGCGGCCACCCGCGCGGCCACCTCGGCATCGGGCTGCGCAGCGCTCAGCGCGAAGGCATACGGCGCGGGCTCTTGTGCAGTGATCAGCTCGCGGTGCGCGGCGCTGGTCTTCTCGTTGAACACCGGCAGGTTGCGGTGCACGCTGCGCGCACGGTCGACGTCGCCGGTCTGGGGGTCGAGCACGAGGTCGAGCACGCTGACACCGCGGCCGTAGGCCACGGCCTGCATCACGGGGCGGCCGTCGATGACGCAGCGGTAGCCCTGGTGCGAATGGCCCGAAAGCACCACGTCCACCGCCGGCGAGAGGCGCTTCTCGATCTCGAAGATGGGCCCGCGACGCGCGGCGCAGCCGGCGTCGTTCCACTCCATCGTGCTGCCGGCTTCGCCGGTGTTGCCGCCCTCGTGGATGACGGCCACCAGCGCCTGCACACCGGCCGCCTGCAGGCGTGCGGCTTCGGCGTTGATGGCCGTGGCTTCGTCGATGAAGCGCAAGCCTGCAATGCCCGAGGGCACCACCAGCGAGGGCATGCCGATGGTGACGGCGCCGATGAAACCGACCTTGATGCCGCCGTAGTCGCGGACCACCGAAGGCGCCACCAAGGGCCGGCCATTGGGCTGCACGATGTTGGCCGAGATATGCGGGAAGCGCGCGCCCTCGTAGCGGCCGAGCGCGCAGCTCACGGCGGGGTCGCCGGCCTTGGCCTCGCGGCAGCCGCCGGCCATGACGCGCTGCAGTTCGGCCACGCCGGCATCGAACTCATGGTTGCCCAGGGTGGCGATGTCCACGCCCATGCGGTTCATCACGTCGATGGTGCTCTCGTGCCAGAACAGGGCCGAGACCAGCGGCGTGGCGCCGATGGCGTCGCCGCTGCTCACCACCACGCTGTGCTGCGCGCCGGCGCGCAGCGCCTTCACCAGGCCGGCCTGGTGGGCCGCGCCGCCCACCGCCACGCGCAGCGGCTGTGCGTTTGGGCCGGGCCTGGCGGGGTCCGGGTAGGGCAGCACGAGGCTGGCGCTTTCCAGGTTGCCGTGCAGGTCGTTGAAGGCAATGACGCGCAACGTGACGGGCGCTTGCAGTGGCGGCACTGTGGCGCAGCCGGCGAGCAGCGCCGTGGCTGCAGTGGCCAGCAGGAAGGGGTGCAGAGGTTTCATGATGGTCGTCGCGATTTCGGTCAAGGCTGCAGCGCTTGGACCACCGCGGCCAGCGTGGCCACCGCACGTTCGCTGGCGGCGTTGGCCGTGGCCAGCGTGTGGGCGTGGCTCAGCACCTCGTCTTCCATGCCGGCGGCCATGTTGGTCATCATCGACAAGGCCAGCACCTTCAGCCCGGCATGGCGCGCGATGATGGTCTCGGGCACCGTGCTCATGCCCACGGCCTGGGCGCCGAAGTTGCGCAGCATGCGGATCTCGGCCGGCGTCTCGAACTGCGGGCCCAGCACCCAGGCATAGATGCCTTCGTGCAGCTTGGAACCCATCGCAGCAGCGGCGGCGCGCGCCTGCGCACACAGCGCGGGGTCGTAGGCCTTGCTCATGTCCTGGAAACGCTGGTCGCCCGGTTCGCCGATCAGCGGCGAGCGCTGCACCACGTTGATGTGGTCGGTGATCAGCATCAGCTCGCCGGGGCGCATGCCGGCGTCCATGCTGCCGGCAGCATTCGTCTGCAGCAGCACCTTCACGCCCCAGGCCGCCAGGCTGCGCAGCGCGCCCAGCATGCCGTCGGCGTTGCCGGTCTCGTAGGCGTGCTTGCGGCCGGCCAGCACGGCCACGCGCGTGCTGCCGCTGTCGCTGGTGATCGTGCCCACGCGCACCACGCCCTTGTGCCCGCCCACGGCCAAGGCGGGGAAGGCGGGCAGGTCGGCATAGGCCACATCGGCAGCGCCGTGCACCTGCTCGGCAAACGGGCCCCAGCCCGAGCCCAGCAGCACGGCGAGGGCGGGTGCGGGGCCCAGGCGCTGTTGCAGCGTGGCGGCGGAAAGTCGGATGTGTTCGTTCATGGCTTCAGGAGCGCAGATGGTCGGGGCCGAAGCTGTGTGGCAGCAGCCCGCCCAGGGTGTAGGTGCCACGCAGGCCGGTCTCGTCGGCGGCCCAGACGGGGCAGCGGTCGGCGGCGAACTCGCGCAGCTTCTGGCGGCAGCCGCCGCAGGGCGTGACGGCCTGTGGCGCCACCGCAAACACCGCCGCCGCCAACACCTGCTTGCCGCCGGCCATCACAAAAGCGGCCAGCGCCGAGGCTTCGGCGCACCAGCCCTGCGGGTAGGCGGCGTTTTCGACATTGCAGCCGGCGTGGATGCGGCCTTGTTCATCCAGCACCGCAGCGCCCACCGCGAAGCGTGAATAGGGCGCGTGGGCGTTCTCACGCGCGGCGCGGGCGGCGGCGATCAGTGCCGCCTGGTGGTGTTCAACGTTCTTTGACATAAGGCCTTCCCAGCGCCGCCGGCGCCACGCTCTTGCCGATGAAGCCGGCCAGCAGCACCACCGTCAGTACATAGGGCAGCGCCTGGATGAACTGCACCGGCACCGCACCGATGAACGGCAGCTCGGCACCCTGCATGCGGATGGAGATGGCATCCAGAAAACCGAAGAGCAGACAGGCCCACAGCGCACCCACTGGGTGCCACTTGCCGAAGATCAGCGCCGCCAGCGCCATGTAGCCGCGGCCGGCCGTCATGTTGGGGATGAAGCTCGGGTTCTGCGCGATCACGAGGTAGGCGCCTGCCAGCGCGCTGAGCACGCCGTTCAGCGCCAGCGCCTGGTAGCGCAGGCCCTTCACGCTGACGCCGGCGGCGTCGATCATGGTCGGGTTCTCGCCGGCCGCGCGCAGGCGCAGGCCGAAGCGGGTGCGGTAGAGCAGCCACCAGACGAAGGCCACCAGCAAGAGCGAGCCGTAGACCATCAGGTTGTGGCCGAAGAAGGCCAGCGCGAGCGTCTGGCCGACCAGCGGTATCTGCGCCACCCCCTCGCCGGCGCCGACGAACCAGCGGGAGAGGCGCACGGCTTCCGGCACCGGCGGTGTCTGCCCGCCTTGTGCAAACCACGCGATGCCCAGCACCACCGACAGGCCCGCAGCCGTCATCGTGATGGCCATGCCCAGCACCACCTGGTCGCCGCGGTGGCTGACACACGCATAGCCGTGCAGCATCGACAAAGCCAGGCCCACCACCAGCGCTGCGCCCAAGGCGAGCGCGAGCGAACCGCTGGCCACGCCCACCGCCGCGGTGGCGAAGGCCGTCATCAGCATCTTGCCTTCCAGGCCGAGGTCGATGACGCCCGAACGTTCGCACAGCACGCCGGCCAGCGCGCACAGGATCAAGGGCACGCTGACACGCAGCGTGCTGGCGATCAGCGTGCCGATGAACACTTCATCCACGGCGGCCACCTCCTGCGCGCGTGACCACGAGATAGACGCGCAGCAGTGTCGGCGCTGCCACCTGCGCCATGGCGCCTGCAAACAGCACGATCAAACCCTGCAACATGAACACCATGTCGCGGCTGAAGCCGTTGATCTCGAAGGCCAACTCGCTGCCGCCCTGGTAGAGCGCGCCGAAGAGCAAGGACGCCAGCACGATGCCCGCGGGATGGTTGCGCCCGATCAGGCTCACGGCAATGCCGGCGAAGCCCGCGCCGGCGACGAAATCGGGCAGCAGGCGGCCGTGCACGCCAGCGATCTCGTTGACGCCCACCAGGCCCGCCAGCGCGCCGCTGGCAGCCATGGCCATCACCACCAGGCCCTTCGGTCGTATACCGCCGTAGATGGCCGCATCGGGCGAGAAGCCGACCGCGCGCAGCGCATAGCCGCCGCGTGTTTTCCACAGCACCAGCCACACCAGCACCGCAGCAAGGACCGCCAGCAGCACGCTCAGGTTCAACGGCGTGCGCGGCCATTCCACGCCCAGCCAGGCCAGCGCGTCGTGCACGCCGGGCATGCGCGCGCTCTCGGCAAAGGCGCGGCTTTCCGGCGTCATATTGCCGGGCTCCTTCAGCTGGTTCACCAGCAGATAGCCCAGCAGCGCCGAGGCGATGAAGTTGAACATGATGGTGGTGATGACGGTGTGGCTGCCGCGCCAGGCCTGCAGCGCGCCGGGGATGCCGCCCCAGACCATGCCGAAGCCTGCCGCGGCCAGCACCATCAAAGGCAGCATCAGGGCCGCGGGCAGGCTGTCGCTGAAGGCCAGCGCCGCCACACCCGCACCCAGCCCGCCCATGATGGCCTGGCCCTCGCCGCCGATGTTGAACTGCCCGCCATGAAAGGCCACCGCCACCGCGAGGCCGGTGAAGACGAAGGTGGTGGCGTAGTAGAGCGTGTAGCTGATGCCGCTCTGCGAACCGAAGGCGCCTTTCACCAGCAAAGCCAGCACCTGCAGCGGCTCGAAGCCCACCAGCGCCACCACGCCGCCGGCCACCAGCAGCGCGATGGCCAGGTTGACGGCGGGCAGCAGGGCCACGTCCATCCAGCGTGGCAACTCAATGGGTTGGCTCATCTCAGTGTGCCGCCCTGCCCGTCATGCCACCCATCAAGCGGCCCAAGGCCGCCTCGGTGCATTGATCGATGGGCAATTCACCGCTCACACGCCCGGCGTTCATCACGATCACGCGGTCGCTCAAGGCGAGGATCTCGTCGAGCTCGCTCGACACCACCAGCACCGCGCCACCGGCATCGCGCATCGCACGCAG
>JANMMD010000093.1:0-2500 GCA_031372905.1 Betaproteobacteria bacterium | reverse complement strand
CTGGAAATCGCCGTGCGGCGTGGTGATGGGCAGCAGGCGCACGCCGCCCGACAGGGCGTCGGGGTGCTGCTGCAGGGTGGCAGCCACGGTGGCTCGTGCAGATGCGGTCATGAGGGGTCTCGTGAGGTGGGGGCCAACCAGGCCAGCAATTGTTGCGCCACGGCCGGATGGCTCAGCAGTTCGAGATGGCCGCAGCCGGCCACCACGGCCTGTCGCTCGGGCGCGAAGGCCAGGCGCAGCGCGGGGCTGCGGTGGCGGCCCAGGGCGCTGGCCAGCGGCACCAGGCCGTCGCCCATCGCCCCTTTGACGGCGCTCTTGACTGTGCTCTTGACGGCACTCAGCCTGCGGCCCGTGGAGCCGGTGCCGTCGTCGAGCGTGCCGGCCAGCGCCCAGCACCGCACGCCTTCCGGCAGCGCAAGCGCGGTGCCGGCGCTGCTGTGCAGACCGTGGCGCAGGTCGGTGATGCCGGCGCTGCGGATGCGCCCCAGGCGCGCCAGCGGCGCGGTGTAGCGCGAGGTGAAGGGCATCGCGCCCAGCAGCAGGTCGACCCCGTGGCCGGCCCGTTCCAGCGGCGCGCCCTGGTGCGGCGTGCCGAGGCAGACGAGGTCGCTGCACAGCGTGGCCCAGCGGCTGCCTGCCGCCTGGTGCAGCGCGCTGCGCGCGATCAGCCCGCCCATGCTGTGGCCCAGCAGCACCACGCGCTGCACGGGCACCGGCCAGGCGTCAACCAGCTGCTGCATCAAGGCCGCGAACTGGCGGCCGTTCTCGGCAATCGGCAGGCCGCTGTTGACATGCAGGTACACCGCGTTGGCGCCGAGGGCCGGCGCCAGCAGCGTGCCGTGGTTATGGCCGCGGCGCAGCCATTGCTGGTGGTTCATGCACAGGCCGTGCAGCAGCACCAGCAGCGTCGGCTGCGCCGTGGTGCCTGCGGCTTGCAGTTGGGTCCGCATGCGGGCGGCTGCGTCTTCGTAGTGCAGTGGCAGGGTGCGGCCGTCCAGGTACATCGCTGCGGGGATGGCCAGCGGGTTGCCGCTGGCGGCGAGGTGGTCGCCGAGCACACCGTTGAGCGCGGCCACCAGCGCTTCACGCTGCGGGCTGGGCAAGGCCGCCGGCTCTTCGGGCGACAGCGTGGGCGCGATGAGGCCGAGCAGCGCATCCACCGTGCCGCCGGCCACCCGCGTGACGCCGCGGATGCTGCGGTAGACCAGCCCGGTGATGCCGGTGGTGCGGCCTTGCGTGGGGCCGTCCAGCGCGCCGGCCACCCCGGGCACGCGGGCGATGCGTTCGTGCATGGCCTCCACCAGGTCGGTGAGGCCGGCCACGCCGTCGGTGGCCAGGCGCGCGGCGCCGCGCAGGTCTTTGTGGTTCATCGCGGGCGTTCCCATGGCGCCGGCGGCGCTGCAAGCCTGTCTTGGCCCGACCATAGCGCACCGTAAACTGCACCCGAAGCAAGAGGGTGGTTGCGATGAACAACAAGACCGAGGGGCGCGCGCGACGCAAGGGCGGCGCTTCCTCAGACAGCGGCAAGGTGACGCTGGAAATGGTGGCGGCTGCGGCCGGTGTCTCGCCGAGCACGGTGTCGCGCATCCTCAACGGCACCGCCGTGGTGGCCGACGAAAAGCGCGCCGCGGTGGACGAAGCCATCGCGCGCCTGGGTTTTGTGCCCAACCCCGTGGCGCGCGGCCTGGCCGGCGGGCGCAGCTTGAGCATCGGCGTCGTCACCCAGGCCATCGACAGCCCTTTCTACGGCGGCGCCCTGCGCGGCGTGGAAGAAGAGCTCGACCGCGCCGGCTACAGCCCTCTCTTTGTCAGCGGCCACTGGAGCGCTGCGCGCGAGGCGCAGTGCATCCAGACCCTGCAGGCGCGCCGCGTCGACGGCATCATCGTGCTCACCGGCCGGCTGAGCGACGCCGCGCTGGCGCAGCATGCGCAGAGCCTGCCCGTGGTGGTGACGGGCCGCGATCTCGTGGCGCCGCAGCTGTATTCGCTGAACTTCGACCACTTCGAAGGCGCCCGCCTGGCCACCCACCACCTGTTGAGCCTGGGGCACCGCCGCATCGCCTTCATCTCGGGCGACAGCCGCCACCCCGATGCGAAAGAGCGTCTGCGCGGCTACCGTGCGGCACTGGCGGCTGCGGAGGTGGCCTTCGAGCCCGCATTGGTGCTGCCCGGCCAGTACACCGAGGACAGCGGCCGCATGGCGGTGGAGCACCTGCTCGACAGCCGCGAGCCCTTCACGGCCATCTTCGCCGCCAACGACCAGATGGCCTTCGGCGCCGGCCTGGCGCTGCACCGCCGCCACCTGCGCGTGCCGGAAGACGTGTCGCTGGTGGGCTTCGACGACGTGGCCAGCGCGCTCTACGCCATCCCGCCGCTGAGCACGGTGCACCACCCGGTGTACGAGCTGGGCCAGGCTGCCGCGCAGGCCATGCTGCAGCTGCTGGCCGGCGAGGTGCCCACGGCCGCGCTGCCGGCGCCGCGCTTCATCTCGCGCGAAAGC
>JANMMD010000374.1:0-1732 GCA_031372905.1 Betaproteobacteria bacterium | reverse complement strand
GGTAGTGGGTGCCGATCAGGTCGCTGTCGCTGATCCAGCCGTCGTAGATCGACTTGCCGGACTGCATGGAGGTCTGCAGCTTCTCGACCACGTCGCCTTCCTGGATCAGGTCGTGCTTGACCTTGATGCCGGTGATCTCCTCGAAGGCCTTGGCCAGCGTCTTGCTCTCGTACTCGTGCGTGGTGATCGTTTCGGAGACGACCGAGATCTCCTTCACGCCCTTGGCCTGCAGCTTCTTCGCAGCCTCGATGAACCACTTCATCTCGGCCATCTGCTGGTCCTTGCTCAGCGTGGACGGCTGGAACTCGCTGTCTATCCATTTCTTCGCCTCGGCTTCGCCGGCCCATGCGCTCTGGCCCAGGGCCAGAGCGGCAGCGGCAAAGGCCACGGCATTCAAGCGCAATTTCATGACATGTCTCCTCTGTGGTGCTTCCCGTTCATCGCATGCACTGCCGGCTGGGAAGGAATGGCCGGCGCGCTTCTCCTTGAAATGAGGCAGCTCAGCCGCGCCGCATGACGAGCGCCAGCAACGCCATCGAGGCGGCGAAGCCGAACCAGACCGACGGCTCCTGCTCGAGGCCGAACCATTCGATCATTCGCTCGCTGACCGCGACGAAGGCCAGATTCACGTAGGCCGCCGACAGCAGGCCGATGAAGAGCCGGTCGCCCCGCGTCGTGGCGATCGGCAGGAAGCCGCGCCGCTCGATGGTGGGCGACTTGATCTCCCACAGCGTCATGCCGGCGAGCATCAGCACGATGCAGATGAAGAACACCGCCACGGGCAGCGTCCAGGCCATCCATTCGAACATCACAGCCTCCAGAAATGACAAGGACCGCTCAGACGCGCCCCATCGCGAAACCCTTGGCGATGTAGTTGCGCACGAACCAGATCACCACCGCCCCGGGCACGATGGTCAGCACGCCGGCCGCGGCCAGCACGCCCCAGTCCATGCCCGAGGCCGACACCGTGCGCGTCATCGTCGCGACGATGGGCTTGGCGTTGACGCTGGTGAGCGTGCGCGCCATCAGCAGCTCGACCCAGCTGAACATGAAGCAGAAGAACGCGGCCACGCCGACGCCGGCCTTGATCAGCGGAATGAAGATCGTCAGGAAGAAGCGCGGGAACGAGTAGCCGTCGATGTAGGCCGTCTCGTCGATCTCGCGCGGGATGCCGCTCATGAAGCCTTCGAGGATCCACACCGCCAGCGGCACGTTGAACAGCAGGTGCGCCAGTGCCACGGCGATGTGCGTGTCCATCAGCCCCATCGTCGTGTAGAGCTGGAAGAAGGGCAAGAGAAACACCGCTGGCGGGGTCATGCGGTTGGTCAGCAGCCAGAAGAACACGTGCTTGTCGCCCAGAAAGCGGTAGCGCGAGAACGCGTACGCCGCCGGCAGCGCCACCACGAGCGAGATCACCGTGTTGATCGCGACATAGATCATCGAGTTGATGTAGCCCGAGTACCACGACACGTCGGTGAAGATGGTGCGGTAGTGCGCCAGCGTGAACTCGCGCGGCCACAGGCTGAACGACGACAGGATCTCCTCGTTCGTGCGGAACGACATGTTGACCATCCAGTACACCGGCAGGATGGCGAACACCAGGTACAGGGCGAGGAACAGCGTCCTCTTCCGGAAGCGCTTAGCCATGGCCGGCCTCGCTCTTGTCGGCGGTGCCCACGCGCTGCATCCAGTTGTAGAGGATGAAGCACAGCAGCAGGATGATGAGGAAGTA
>JANMMD010000043.1:0-18496 GCA_031372905.1 Betaproteobacteria bacterium | reverse complement strand
AGGCGGCGGCCGGCGGCGTGCAGGTCGGCCACCAGCGCCATCGGCACCAGGATGCCCAGCCGGCCGTCGTACTTGCCGCCGTTGCGCACGGTGTCGAAATGGCTGCCCGTCAGCAGCCGTGGGGCGTTCGGCGTCGCACCTACGTAGACGCCGACCACGTTGCCCACGGCGTCGATGTGCACGCGGGCGAAGCCCGCTTCCGTCATCCAGCGCTGCAGCTGCCGCATCACCGCCAGGTGGGCTGGCGTGAGGTAGGTCACCGTCAGCTGGCCGTGCTCCTTGAAGCCGGGGTCGCTGTGCACGGCCAGTTGTTCGGCCCAGTCCCAGATGCGCTGGCCCAGCACCGGCGCGTGGCCGCAGCGGTCGTTCAAGCGGATCTCGGCGATGCGGTGGATGTGGCGCAGGCATTCCGCGAACTCGAAATCGGCGTGCCCGGCCAGGCGGCGCTGGAAGGCGGTGATGACCTCGCTGCGGCCCAGGCCCAGCCCGCGCGGCCCACGCACCGCCAGGATGAAGGGCCAGCCGAACTTCTTCTCATAGTCGGCATTGAGCTGCTGCAGCAGCGCGAACTCTTCCGGCGTGCAGGCCGTCAGCCCCGCGCGGCTTTGTTCGTCGGTGCTGGCGGCCGTCAGCGCACCGGCCATCGCGGCCTTGCCGGCGAGCGCCGGGTGGGCCTGGATCAGCGCCAGCTGCTGCGCGCGCCCGGCGTGCCGCACGGCTTGCGCGAGCGCGTGTTTCAGCGCGGCCAGGCTCGTGAAGCCGGTGGCCGGGCGTTGGTCAAAAGCCGCCGCAGCGACCCAGGGTGAGTGTTCGTAGAGGCCGGCCAGCGCCGCCACGAATTCATCGCGGCTGGCAGCGTTCAGCGTCCGCAGCGTCAGCAGGGGCGTGAGATTGGGCGTGAGGGTCGTCATGGCAGCGATGTTCATTCCCAGATGAAGGCCGTGGCGGCGTCGAAGGGGTGCGTGGCCTTCCAGTGCCGCGCAATGTCGATGCGGCGCGCCACCCACACGCGTTCGTGGGCCTGCACATGGTCGAGAAAACGCTGCAGCGCGCGCAGTCGGCCGGGCCGGCCGAGCAGGCGGCAGTGCATGCCGATGCTCATCATCGCCGGGCCGCCGCCGCCTTCGGCGGGGTCATGGGCGCCTTCGGCATACAGCACATCGAAGGCATCGCGCAGGTACTGAAAGAACTCGTCGCCGTGGCTGTAGCCCTGCGGCAGCGCAAAGCGCATGTCGTTGTTGTCCAGCGTGTAAGGCACGACGAGGTGCGGGGCCAGCGCGCCGTCGCTCTTGCGTACCTGCAGCCAGAAGGGCAGGTCGTCGCCGTAATGGTCGCTGTCGTAGTCGAAGCCGCCGGCCTCCACCACCAGACGGCGCGTGTTCGGGCTGTCGCGGCCGGTGTACCAGCCGGTGCAGGGCTGGCCCGTCACCGCTTCCACCGCGGCGCGGCCGAGCTTGAGGTGTTCACGCTCGGTGGCCTCGTCGACCTGCTGGTAGTTCACCCAGCGCCAGCCGTGGCAGGCGATCTCGTGCCCCAGTTCGACAGAGGCCGCGGCCACTTCGGGGCAGCGCTGCAAGGCCATGCCGACGCCGAAGACGGTGAGCGGCAGGCCGCGGCTCTCGAACTCGCGCAGCAGCCGCCACACGCCGACACGGCTGCCGTACTCGTAGATGCTCTCCATGCTGAGATGGCGCGCAGCGTAGGCTGGCGGGTTGGCCATCTCGCTCAGGAACTGCTCGCTGCCGGCGTCGCCGTGCAACACGCTGTTCTCGCCGCCTTCCTCGAAGTTCAGCACGAACTGCAGCGCCAGGCGGGCGGCGCCCGGCCAGCGCGGGTCGGGCGGAAACCGGCCATGGCCGCGCAGGTCTCGCGGGTAGCGGGCCACAGGGGCGTCAGGGGCGGGCAGTCCAGGGGCGTTCATCGCAGACAAGGCAGCTTTCTTGCTTGGTGGCCGAGAATAGCTCGCACTCCCGTTCGCAGTTCCGCGCATACCCACCCCCAGCAAGCCATGGGCCACCTCAGCACCCACGTCCTCGACACCGCCCACGGCTGCCCCGCCGCCGGCATGGCCGTCACGCTGCAGCGCGTGGAGGCCGCCGGGCCCCTCACGCTGAAGCAGGTGGTGCTGAACGCCGATGGCCGCGGGGCCGGCCCCCTGTTGACCGCCGCCGAGATGGCCACCGGCCGCTACCGCCTGCTGTTCGCCGTGGCGCCCTACTTCCGTGCACGCGGCGTGGTGCTGCCCGAGCCGCCTTTCATCGACGTGGTGCAGCTCGACTTCGGCATCGCCGATGCCGGCGCGGCCTACCACGTGCCCCTGCTCGTCAGCCCGTGGAGCTACAGCACCTACCGCGGCTCCTGAACGGCTGCTGAGCTGCGCGCATGGATCTCCACTACCTGCTCGACTGGGCCAACCTGCTGCTGCGCTGGGCCCATGTCATCGTGGCCATCGCCTGGATAGGCTCGTCCTTCTACTTCGTCTTTCTCGACAACAGCCTCACGCCGCCGCAAGACCCGGCGCTGAAGGACAAGGGCGTGGGCGGTGAACTCTGGGCCGTGCACGGCGGCGGCTTCTACAACCCGCAGAAGTACCTGGTGGCGCCGAAGACGCTGCCCGAGCACCTGCACTGGTTCTTCTGGGAGAGCTATTCCACCTGGTTGACGGGCTTTGCGCTCTTCACGGTGATGTACCTCTTCAATGCCAGCAGCTTTTTGATAGACGCGCGCGTGTTCGTGTGGCCATCGCCGCTGGCGGCGGTGGGCGCAGCGCTGGCCTTCCTGGTGCTGTTCTGGGTGTTCTACGACCGCATCTGCCGCTGGTTCGGTGAGAAGGACGGCGCGGTGGGCGGCGATGCCAAGGTCGGCATGCTGGTGCTGCTGTACGTCGTCGCGGCCTCGTGGCTGGCCTGCCAGCTGTTTGCGGGGCGCGCCGCCTTCCTGCTGGTGGGCGCGATGCTGGCCACGGCGATGAGCGCCAACGTCTTCTTCTGGATCATTCCCGGCCAGCGCAAGGTCATCGCCCAGATGCGGGCCGGCCAGCCGGTCGAGGCCATCCACGGCCAGCGCGCCAAGCAGCGCAGCGTGCACAACACCTACTTCACGCTGCCGGTACTGGTGGCGATGCTCAGCAACCACTACGGCTGGCTCTACCAGGGCGCGCACAACTGGGCCGTGCTGGTGTTGCTGATGCTGGCCGGCGCGCTCATCCGCCACAGCTTCGTGGTGCGCCACAAGGCGCTGGTGATGGGTCGGCGCGTGCCCTGGGAATACGCTGCCGGCGGGACGGCTGTGCTGCTGGGCCTGGCGGTGTGGCTGGCGCCCAGGCCCACGCCGCCCGCGGCGGCCGGTGCTGCGCCCGTGACGCTGGCCCAGGCCCACGCCGTGGTGCAGGCGCGCTGCGTGATGTGCCACAACGCCCAGGTGCAGCAGAAGAACGTGGCGCTGCACACACCCGAACTGCTGCAGCAGCACGCGCTGGCCGCCTACCAGCAGACCGTGGTGCTGAAGCTCATGCCGATGAACAACGCCACCGCCATCACCGAGGACGAACGCGCGCTCATCCAGCGCTGGTTCGAAGCCGGCGCGAAGTAGACCGCTTGCCCACCCCACTGGAGACACCATGCCCACCGTTCACATCCAACTCTTCAAGGGCCGCACGCCCGAGCAGAAACGTGCCGCTGCCGTGGCCATCACCGCCGCTGTCGTGCAAACGCTCGGCGGCAACGCCGACACCGTGGACGTGATCTTTCACGACATCGAACGCCATGACTGGGCCACCGGCGGCGTGCTGTGGAGCGACCAGGGTTCGGCACCGTCGCCAGCGCCCGACACGCCGTGAAGGCACCGGCCCTGCTGCTGGCTGCCGCGCTGTTGCCCGCCCAGGCGCAGCCAGCCGCCAGCGGCATCGCCTGGGTGCGCATCGGCAGCGGCCCCGACAGCTTCGAGATCGCGGGCACGGAAACCACCGTCGGCCAGTTCCGCCGCTTCGTGCAGGCCACCGGCACGCGCACGCTGGCCGAGGCGCGCGGCGGCGGCCAGGTCTACGAAGCCGGCTGGACCAGCAAGCCGGGCTGGAACTGGGCCACGCCCTTCGGCCAGCCCGCGGCTGACGACGAGCCGGCCGTGCACATCAGCTTTCCCGAGGCGCAGGCCTGCTGCCGCTGGGCCGGCGCTCGCCTGCCCAGCGACGCCGAATGGGCCAGCGCGGCCCACCTCGAACAGCGAGACAACGCGCCGGCACCCTTCGTCAAGGGGCGGCGCTACAGCCTGCCCAGCGGCAGCAGTGCCGAAGGCGCGCAATGCCTGGACGACTGCGGCCCGGCCGCGCGCCAGCGCGCGCTGAGCCACGGCGCGCGCCTCTGGCGCGGGCATGGCCATGCCCGCGCCGGCAGCACGCCGGCGGGTGTGAACGGCCTCTTCGAGATGGCCGGTAACGCCTGGGAATGGGTGGACGACCCACCGAATGCCGCCCCCGGCGCCGAGCACCGCCATGAACGACGAACTCGGGGCGGTTCGTGGTGGTACGGCGCCGCGCAGATGCACGAAGACCATCACCAGATCAAACCACCCGACACCACGGTCGTCTACATCGGGTTCCGCTGCGCGCGCAGGGGTTGAACCTCAGGCGACGCCCGTGCGCGATGCCGCAGAATTCATCGCGAACAGCCCCCGTTTCAAGGAGACCCAGATGAACGGCCAGATGATGCAGCAGCCGCTGCTGATTTCTTCCCTGATCGTGCACGCCGAACGGCACCACAGTGAGCAGGTGGTGGTGACACGCCGCGTTGAAGGCGACATCCACCGCGAGACCTACAAAGAGATGGCGGCGCGCTCGCGCCAGATGGCCAAGGCGCTGCAGGCGCTGGGCGTGAAGTTCTCCGACCGCGTGGCCACGCTGGCCTGGAACACCTACCGCCACATGGAGCTGTACTACGCCGTCAGCGGCAGCGGCGCCATCCTGCACACGCTGAACCCGCGCCTGCACCCCGACCAGGTCGTCTACATCGCCGACCACGCCGAAGACCAGGTGCTGTTCTTCGACATGACCTTCTGGCCGCTGATCCAGGCCGTGGCCGCGCGCTGCAAGACCGTGAAGCACTGGGTGGCCATGACCGACCGCGCGCACATGCCGCCGGCCGACGCCGCGGCCAAGGTGCCGGGCCTGCTTTGTTTCGAAGAGTTGATCGCCGGCCAGGACGACCAGTACGAGTGGCCGGTGTTCGACGAAAACACCGCGAGCTCGCTCTGCTACACCAGCGGCACCACGGGCAACCCCAAGGGCGTGCTCTACAGCCACCGCAGCACGGTGCTGCACACCTTCGCCATCAGCATGCCCGACGCCTTGAGCGTCAGCGCCAACGACAGCATCCTGCCCGTGGTGCCGATGTTCCACGTCAACGCCTGGGGCCTGCCCTATGCGGCGTGCATGAACGGCGCCAAGCTCGTCTTCCCCGGCGCCGGGCTGGACGGCAAAAGCTTGCACGAGCTCTTCGAGGCCGAGCAGGTCACAGTCTCGGCCGGCGTGCCCACGGTGTGGCAAGGCCTGCTGACCTACGTCGAAGCCAACGACCTGAAATTCAGCACCATGCGCCGCACCGTCATCGGCGGCTCGGCCTGCCCACCGGCCATGCTGCGCAAGTTCGGCGATGTCTACGACGTGCGCGTGCTGCACGCCTGGGGCATGACGGAGATGAGCCCGGTGGGCACGGTGGCGGCCTTCAAGCCCAGCCACCTCAAGCTGAACGCGGAAGAACGCTACGCGGTGATGGCCAAGCAGGGCCGCGCGGTCTACGGCGTCGACCTCAAGATCGTCGGCGAGGACGGCAAAGAACTGCCCTGGGGCACCGAGACCTCGGGCGACGTGCTGGTGAAGGGCCCGTGGATCGTCAGCCAGTACTTCAAGGGTGAAGGCGGCGACCCCCTCGTGGACGGCTGGTTCCCCACCGGCGACGTGGCGCGCATGGGCGACGACGGCTACATGCAGATCACCGACCGCAGCAAGGACGTGATCAAGAGCGGTGGCGAATGGATAGGCAGCATCGACCTCGAGAACATCGCGATGGCGCACCCCGCCGTGGCCATGGCCGCGTGCATCGCCGCCAAGCACCCGAAGTGGGACGAGCGCCCGCTGCTGGTGGTGATGAAGAAACCCGGCGCCGAGGCCACGCGCGAAGACATCATCGGTTTCTTCGAAGGCAAGATCGCGAAGTGGTGGACGCCCGACGACGTGGTGTTTGTCGATGCCATCCCGCTGGGCGCCACCGGCAAGATGCAGAAGAACAAACTGCGCGAGCAGTTCAAGGACCACGCGCTGCCCACGGCCTGAATGCCCGGCGCCGCGCGGGTGCAGGCGGCTGGCGCGCCTAGGCCGGCACGGCCTCGCCGCTGACCACGCGGTTGCGGCCCGCCTGCTTGGCCGCGTAGAGCGCGCGGTCGGCGGCTTCCACCAGCATCGCGGGCCCGGCGGGTGCGGCTTCGCCAGCCACCATGCCGGCCAGCCCGATGCTGATGGTCACGGCCACGGCGCGGCTGTCGCCCGCGGCCTCGGCCGCCAGCAGCGGCACGCGCACGGCAGCCACGGCCGCGCGCAGCTTTTCGCAGACTTTGCGGGCGCCGGCGAGGTCGGTCTCCGGCATCAGCAGCAGGAATTCTTCGCCGCCCTGGCGTGCCACCAGGTCGCTTTGCCGAACCTGGTCAGCCAGCGCGTGGGCCACATCGCGCAGCACCTCGTCGCCTGCGGCATGGCCGTGGGTGTCGTTGACGGCCTTGAAGTGATCGATGTCGATCACCGCCACCGAGAAAGGCCTGCCGTTGCGCCGATGACGTGCAAATTCGTGTGCCAGCTGTTCGTCGGCGCCGCGACGGTTGAGCAGCCCCGTGAGCCCGTCGCGTCGCGCCAGCGTTTCGAGCTCGGTGTTGGCGGCCTGCAGCTGGCGCTGGGCCAGCAGCAGTTCTGAAGTGCGCTGGTGCACGCGCTGCTCCAGGCCCTGGTTGGCCTGTGCCAGCTCGGCCTTGCGCTGCAGCAGTGATGCCGTCATGTCGCGCAGGGTCACTGACAGTTCGGCCAGCTCGCGCGTGCCGGAAAGGTGCGGAATCTCGGTGTCCAGCCGGCCTGCGCGCAGGGCGCGGGCGGCGATGGCAATGCGCCCCAGCGGCCGGCTCACCCGCCCGGCCAGCACCCACGCCACCACGCCTGCCAGCAGCGCAGCCACCGCCGCAGCCATCAGCGCCGTGTTGCGCGCAGCGCGGGCAGTCGCGGTGGCCAGGTGCAGCGGCTGGCGCACCACCACGGCCCAGCCCAACTGCGTGGCCTGCAGCTGCGTCACCACGGGCGCGGCGGCTGAAAGGTAGACCCGCCCGTCACCCCAGGCCTGCACCAGGCCGGTTTCGGCGTCCGGAGAAAAACGTGGCAGCGACTGTTCGGGGTCGACGCCTGCAGGGCTGAGGACGATGCGCCCCTGCTTGTCGATGATGAAGAGTTCGGCACCGGCCTCGCGTGCGGTGTTGCCGTGCAGGCGCTGCGCGACCTCGCGTGCCCAGTCCCAGGTGAGGTGCACGCCCAGCACGGCTTGCAGCGTGCCGTTGACGTCGCGCACGGGCGCAGCGAAATCGACAAACCGCAGGAGCTCGCCCGTGGGCGAGGGCGGCAGCAGCGTGGCCAGCAGCTTGGCCGGGTGCACGTCACCGACGAAGCTGCCCTGCAGGCCGCCCTGGAACCATGCACGCGTCGCGACGCTGGCGCCTTGCAAGAGGCCCCCGGTGGCGGTGGCCACCGTGCCGTCGGGCCGCACCACGCCTATCCATGAATACTGCGGCCGGGCGGCCTGCAGCCGCTGCAAGGCCGGCCGCCAGTCCTCCAGCACCTGCGCCGGGTGCGCCTCGGCCAGCGTGCGCACTTCGCGCAGGCGCTCGTCCATGCCTTCGGCCAGCAGCATGCCGGTGCTGCGCGCCAGAGTCTGCAGCAGGCGCGATTGCTCGCGCTGGCTGGCCTCGGCAGCCCACCAACCCAGCACCAAGGCCAGCGTGACGACAAGCGCCAACACGGCCAGCCCGTAGGCCACCGCCACCTGCACGCGCAAAGACTTCCACATCCACCGACTCTACGGATGCCCGGTCGCGCCATCTCCGAGAGAATCACCGCGGGTGCGGCGCTTTTCCAGGCTTTGCGAAACCCGGGTTGTCCGCGCCGCTTGCTTTCCAGATTGCCCACCAGCTTGGCCCCCAGGCCCGTGCCCGGCCACCCGCCGAGCCCGGGCTTCCACAGCACCGCGCCGCACCCGGCGCCCGACCGGCCGCACACCATGCCCAACCTCCTTCCCTCCGATCGCCTGCCACCCCGGCGCCGCCGGCTGGCTGCCAGCGCCCTGGTGTTTTCAGCGCTGCACCTGGTCGTGCCGAGCGGCGCCAGCGCCGACTCACCCGAGGTGGCCACGCCGCCCGTGGCCGAGGTGAAGAACGTGCCCAGCAGCTTTCACGGCACCGTCGTGCCCGACCCCTACCGCTGGATGGAGGACGTCCAGAGCGCGGAGAGCCAGGCCTGGCTGAAGGGCCAGGGCGCGGTGGCGCGCGGCGTGCTGGACCGCATCGACGGCCGCGAGGCCATCGAAAGACGCCTGGCCGAGCTGGCCGACGCGCAGGGCGACGCCGTACGCAGCGTGATGCGCCTGCCCGGCGAGCGCTACTACTACCTCAAGCGCAAGGTCGGCGAGAAGCAGTTCAAGCTGGTGATGCGCCAGGGCTTGAAGGGCCGCGAGCAACTGCTGGTGGACCCCGACGTGGCGACGCAGCGCAGCGGCGTGCCGCATGCCGTCAACTACTTCAAGCCATCGTGGGACGGCAAGCACCTGGCCTACGGCATGTCGGCCGGCGGCAGCGAGAACGCCACGCTCTACGTGATGGACGTGGCCAGCGGCAAGCCCGTGGGCACCCCCGTGGCGCGCGTGTACGACAGCGGTGTGTACTGGCTGCCCGACAGCCGCAGCCTCACCTTCACGCAGACCGCGGAGCTGAAGCCCGGCCAGCCTGTCACCGAGACCTACATGGATGCGCGCGTGCTGTGGCAGCGCCTCGGCGCAGCAGAGCCCGTGGCGGTGTTCGGCCCCACCGTGACCTCGGGTCTCGGCCTGGTGCGCCTGGACGTGGGCCAGCTGCTCGCCGTGCCTGGCAGCAAATGGGTGGTGGCGCGCACCACCGACACCACGGTGCCGGAAGGCAAGCTCTTCGCCGCCCGCCTGGCCGACCTGGGCACGCCGAAGGTGCGCTGGCAGCGCCTGGCCACCGAGGCCGACAAGGTGGTGGACATCGCACTGCAAGGCGACGGCCTTTTCGTGATGACGCAGGCCGGCGCGCCGCGGCGCAAGGTGGTGCGCATCGATCTCAACAAGCCGGTGCCGCTGGCGCAGGCGCCCGTGGTGGCGGCCGAGCCCAAGGAAGGCGCGCTGCAGGGCTTCGAGCTCACGCCGACGGCGGTGATTGCGCAATGGCGCCTGGGCACCCAGGTGCTGATGCGTCGCTACGCCACGAATTCGACGAAGAGCGACACCCAAGGCCAGGCCCTGCCGTCGCCCGCCGCCGGCACCGCCTGGCTGACCAGCGCCCCGGCGCAGGACAGCGAGACGCTGCTCTACGGCTTCAGCAGCTGGACCGAACCGCTGCGCTGGGTGCGCTTGAAAGACGGCCGCAACAGCGCTGTCGATTTCGGCCAGCGCGGTGTGCCGCCGAACCTGCCCGAGGTGGTGGTGACGGATGTTCTGGTGGAAAGCCACGACGGCGTGCGGGTGCCGATGAGCATCCTGCACAAAAAGGGCCTGGCGCTGGACGGGCGCAACCCCGTGCTGTTGACGGGCTATGCCAGCTACGGCTACTCGATCTCGGCCGGCTTCAGCACCGAAGCCATGGCCTGGATAGAACGCGGCGGCGTTGCGGCCTACATCAACCCGCGTGGCAGCGGCGTGAACGGTGACGACTGGCACCGCGCCGGCTTCAAGACCACCAAGTCCAACACCTGGAAAGACGGCATCGCCGGCGCGAAGTACCTCATCGCCAAGGGCTACGGCTCGGCCAAGACCCTGGGCATCACCGGCACCAGTGCCGGCGGCATCTTCGTCGGCCGCGCGGTGACGGAAGCACCCGAGCTCTTCGCGGCGGCCATCTTCAACGTCGGCATGATGGACACCATCCGCTCGGAAGAAAGCGCCAACGGCATCACCAACATCAGCGAGTTCGGCAGCGTCAAGGACCCGGCCGAATTCAAGGCGCTGCTGGAGATGAGCACCTACCACAACGTCAAGGACGGCCAGACCTACCCCGGCGTGATGCTGGTGCACGGCATGAACGACCCGCGTGTGGACGTGTGGCAAAGCGGCAAGACCGCCGCGCGCTTGCAGGCCGCGCAGGCCGGCCTGGCGAGTGTGGGCAAGACAGCCGGCACCACGCTGCTGCGCCTGGACGCGCAGGCGGGCCACGGCACGGGCAGCACGCACACGCAGCGCCAGGCGATGGCCGCCGACATGCAGAGCTTCCTGCTCTGGCAGATGGGCAAGCTCGGCTTGAAGGACTGAGCCCGCGCGTGCAGCGCTGGAAGGCTCTGCACGGCGGGCAAAGGCCCGGACGCGATTTCTGGCCTGAAGGCTGAGCTTCAGTCGTCGATCTGCGCCAGCGCCCGCTGCAGGCCCGCGGCGCTGGGCGTCGCGACGAAGACGCAGCGCTTGCCGGTGCGCTTGCAGTGGTCTTTCACCCGCCAATAGGCGTTGTGGCTGACGCAGCCGGCCTGGCAGATCACGAGATCGGCCGCAGCCAGCGTCGCGTCGAGCTGGCCGAGCTTGTCCTCTTCACCGCCGTCGTGGTGCAGGAAACGGCCGCCGCAGGCCTCCACCAGGCGGCGGTAGACCGGCACGCTGGCCGTGCGGCCGCCCACGCACAACACCTTGCGCTGGTCCAGTGCCAGCGCCGTGGCGGTGTCGCGGCTGGGCGGCGGCGGCTCCGTGGTCGGCTCGGCGGCCGCCGGTGCAGCGGCCGCCGAGCCCAGCTCGGCGTGCGAACGGACGGCCGACGCCTCGGGCCGTTCCGCCACCATGGCCTCGTGCGCAGCCAGGCGCTCTTCCCTCCCCGGCGGGCCAGGGTGGCGCGGCGCCTCAGCCTGCACGGCTTCCTGCAAGGCCAGCAAACGGCCGCGCAGCGTGGCCATCTCGACCCGGCACGCCTGCCGCTCGCGCGCATGTTCGGCCATCAGCGCACTGCAACGCGCCTGCGCCTCGGCCAGCACCCGCGTGAGCACGGCGTTCTCGTCGATCAGCGCCTCGAAACGCGCCAGCTCCACACGCGCAGCCTGGCCCGCCTGGAACTGCAGCATCTGCACTTCGCCCAGCACACGCTGCTCCAGCGCCGGCGTGGCGTGCCCGTGGCTCAATGCGGCCCACAGTGCGCCGGGCAGTTCGTCGCGCGCTACGCGGGCTTGCCACCAGCTGGCCACTTCTTCGCAGCTCTGCAGCGGCGCGGCGCTGCGCACGGCAGCCGCGTGGCGGCGTTCGAGTTCGTCCTGCAAGGCCTCGGCCATGGGACCCCGACGCCGACATTCGGCAACAAGCCCCGCATGCAGCTCGTACCCCTGCGCACGCGGCTCGGCGCCCAGCACGCGGCGCGCGATGCGGCACAGCGCTTCGTGGGGCAGACCCACGCCCAGCACCATGTCCAAGGCGCGCGGCGGCAATTCCCACAGGCGGCGCCGGCGGCGGCGGGCGCCCGCCGGTTCGGTCGTGGGCACCACGTTGGCCCGCGCGCGCTGCAAGCGCCGCACGGCACGGGCCAGGTTCATGGGTGGGTCACGGCGCGGCAAGCGGGGCCGCCTCAGGCGTGGGCCGAGCTCGTTGCCGTGGCTGCCGGGCGCCACAGCATGCCGGCCTCGCAATGCGCCTGCAGCGTTTCACGTGCGCAGTCGTGACAGCGCCCGCAGCCGGTGGCCACGCGCAGGCTGTCCTGGAGTTGTTCGAAGCTCGTGCAGCCCTCGCGGGCAGCGCGGGCGATGTCACGGTCTGAGACGCGGTGGCAGATGCAAACAATCATGCACGCAACTGTAATGCGAATAGTTCGCATTAACAAGCGCATTGAGCCTGGCTGTCATCCGGTCATGCCCGCGAGCGCGGGTGAGCGCTCTCCGCCGGCTCAGGACATCTGCGACTGCAGGTAGTTAGGCTCGCCCACTTTCTGCGCCAGCTCGAGCTGGGTTTCGAGGAAGTCGATGTGCTCTTCGGTGTCTTCCAGGATGGCCTGCAGCAAGTCGCGCGAGACGTAGTCGCGGGCCAGTTCGGCCGCGGCGATGCCGTCCTTCAAGGTCGCCTGCGCGCCCTGCTCCGACTTCAGGTCGCAGGCCAGCGCCTCCAGCAGCGTCTCGCCGATCATCAGCTTGCCCAGGTCTTGCAGATTGGGCAGCGCGTCCAGTGTGAAGAGGCGCTCCATCAGCTGGTCGGCGTGCTTCATCTCACCGATGGACTCTTCGTATTCCTTCTTCGCGATGCGCGCAAAGCCCCAGTGCTGGAACATGCGGTAGTGCACGAAGTACTGGTTGATGGCCGTCAGCTCGTTCTTCAGCTGGGCCTGAAGGTAATGGATGACCTGCGGGTCGCCTTGCATGGTGTTCTCCTTGAAGCGGGACAAGGTTACCGCGCCCACCAGTCATCGCCGAACTGGCCCTGGAGCCAGTCGACGAAGCCACTCACTTTCGTCGGCACCATGCGTGGCGACGGGTAGACGGCGTGCATCTCCTGCGTCGGCAGCGTCCAGCCGGGCAGCAGCGGCAGCACCAGGCCGGCGCGCAGGCTCTCCTGCGCCACGTAGCGAGGCAGCACCGTCAGGCCCATGCCGGCACGCGCGGCGGAGAGCAAGGCGCTGAGGTTGTTGCTGCGCAGCGGCCCGCGCACCGCAATCGCCTGCGGCTGGCCGTCGGCGCCGGTGAAGTGCCAGCGGTCGTCGCCCTGCACCGTGCTGTAGATCAACGCGGCATGGCCGGCCAGCTCGGCGGGTGTGGCCGGCGTGCCGCGTTCGCGCAGGTAGGCCGGTGCGCCCACCAGCACCCAGTGGTTGATGCCCAGGAAACGCGCACCCAGCGAGCTGTCGGCGAGCCGGCCCATGCGCAGCGCGAGGTCCATGCCCTGCTCCACCAGGTTCACGTAGCGGTCTTCGAAGCTCAGGTCCACCTGCAGCTCGGGGTGCTGCTGCATGAAGCGCAACACCATCGGCACCAGCACGCGCCGACCGAAGGCCACGCTGGTGCTGATGCGCAGCGTGCCGGTGACGCGGCTCTGCATCAGCGCCGCCAGGTTGTCGGCGTCTTCAAGCTGGCGCGCGATGGCCTTGCACTTGTCGTAGTAGGCCGCACCCACCTCGGTGGGTGTGACACCACGCGTGCTGCGGTGGAGCAGCCGCGCGCCCAGCCGCTTTTCCAGCGCTGCCACGTGCTTGGTGGCGGTGGGCTGGGTGATGCCCACATCGGCGCTGGCCTTGCTGAAGCTGCCGGTCTCGACGATGCGGATGAAGAGGCGCAGGCCGCTGACGGTATCCATGCACACACTCTAGAGGCGGCACAGCGAAAAAAACATCGGTGTGAATGTCGATCGGCGGCCTTGTCGCGCATCTGCACAGTGGGGCCGCATTGGCCGCCCCGCTGTGAGTCACAGAATCCACCCAACGAAGGAGCCCCCGATGCAATACATGCTGATGTTCTACGAGACCCCCGCCGAGCAGGCGCGTGCCGACGACCCCCAGCAAGCGCAGTCCTACTGGGGCGCCTGGACCGCCTACGTCGGCGCGGTGGAGGGCAGCGGCTTGATGCGCGGTGGCAATGGCCTGCAGCCGCCGCGCACCGCCACCACCGTGCGCGTGGTGAACGGCCAGCGCCAGGTGCAGGACGGGCCCTTTGCCGACACCCGCGAACACCTGGGGGGCTATTTCATTCTTGAAGCCGACACGCTGGACGAGGTGCTGGCCTGGGCCGCCCGCGCGCCCTGTGCCGGGGCTGGCAGCGTGGAAGTGCGGCCCGTGATGGACCCGCCACCCGCCTGAGACCGCTGTTGCCGTGCCGCGCCGCCTCGCATGAACCGCAGCGGATGGCCCGAGGCCGAGCGCGCCGCGCGCCAGGCCTACGGCCGCCTGGTGGCCTGGTTGGCCTGGCAGTGGCGCGACCTCGCCGCGGCCGAGGACGCCCTCGCCGCAGCCTTGCTGAAGGCCCTGGAAACCTGGCCCCGCCACGGCCCGCCCGGTACGCCGGCGGCCTGCGACGCCTGGCTGCTGACCACCGCCAGGCGCGAACTGCTGCAGCAGCAGCGCCACCAGCGCCTGGCGCTCTCGCCCGAAGTGCAGGCACTGCTGGACGATGAACCCGTGGCCGCCGAGCCCGCCACGCTGCCCGACCGCCGCCTGGAACTGCTGTTTGCCTGCGCCCACCCGGCGCTGGCGCCGACACTGCACGCGCCGCTGATGCTGCAGGCCGTGCTGGGCCTGGACGCGAAACAGATCGCCGGCGCGTTTCTCGTGGCACCTGCGGCGATGGCGCAGCGCCTGGTGCGCGCCAAGGCCAAGATCCGCGACGCCGGCATCGCGTTTTCGGTGCCTGAAGCGCGTGAGCTGCCGGCTCGGCTGGGTGCGGTGCTGGAAGGCATCTATGGCGCCTACACGCTGGGCAATGAACTGGCCTCGCCAGCGCCGGAAACCCAAGGCGAATTGCGCGAGGAAGCGCTCTTCCTCGCGCAGCTGGTGGCCGCCGCGCAGCCTGGCGCTGCCGAAGCGCTGGGCCTGCTGGCGCTGCTGCTGTATTGCGAAGCGCGGCGCCCGGCGCTGTTCGATGGCGACGGCCGCTTCGTGCCGCTGACGCTGCAGGACACCGGCCTGTGGCGACGTGACCTCATCGCCCAAGCCGAGCGCGTGCTGTGGATGGCGGCCCGCCTGCGCGCGCCGGGGCCGCTGCAGATCGAGGCGGCCATCCAATCGGCGCATTGCCAACGTCTGCGCGGCGGCAGCACACCATGGGCGCGGATCGCCCAGCTGTATGCGGTGCTGGTGGCGCAGCACGGCAGCGTCGGTGCGCACATCGGCCACGCCGTGGCCCTGGCCGAGGCGGATGACGTGGCGGCCGGCCTGGCGGTGCTGGCTGGCTTGCCGGCAGAGCGCGTGCGTTCGCACCAGCCCTACTGGGTGGCGCTGGCGCATCTGCAACGCCGAGCCGGTGCGCCTGCCCACGCCGCGCTGCAGCAGGCGCTGGGGCTGACGGCCGACGAGGCGGTGCGCGCTTTTTTGCGCCGTTCGCACGACGTCTGAGCACGCCGCGCGGCTGTCCGAAGCCGTGGCTACTTCTCGCTACTCTTCGCTGCCGCCGCGCCAGCGCGCCACGTCGAAGGCCGAGAGCGGCTGGGCCTTGGTGCTGTCGCTGCGGCGCAGCCAGGTCGCCAGGTCGGCGATGTCGGCGTCGTTCAGCACATGCGCGAAAGGCGGCATGCCGTAGGGCCGTGGATGGGCGGCGGTGGGCGCGCCGAAGCCACCCAGGGCGATGGCGCGCACGAGGTTGGCCGGCGGCTCCATCGTCACCAGCCGGTTGCCGGCCAGCGCCGGCACCACGGGCAGGCCGGCGCGCGGGCTGTCCACCAGCACACCGCCTTCGCGCTGGGCACCGTGGCAGTCTGCGCAATGGTCGGCGTAGATCGCCTCACCGCGCGCCAGGCGCTCGGGCGCGGGCGGGTCGAAGTAAGGCGGCGCCGGCTCGGGCCGAACCGGCAATGACTTCAGGTAGACGGCCATGGCGCGCAGGTCGCCAGCGGGCAGGTGCTGGGTGCTGCGTGTCACCACCTCGGCCATTGGCCCGCTGACGTGGCCGCGCGCGCTGCGACCGTCGCGCAGCAGCGCCACGATGTCGTCCAGCGACCAGTCGGCCACGCTGGCCTGGCTGGCCCGCGTGAAGCCCGGCGCGTACCACTTGCGCGTGGGCATGAGCCCGCCGCCAAACCCGGCATCGGCGGTGCCGCCCAAGGCATTGCGGCCGCCGTGGCAGGCCACGCAATGGCCGGGGCCGTTGACGAGGTAGGCGCCGCGGTTCCACTCGGCCGTCTGCTTCGGGTCGTCGACCCAGGCCCCGGGCTTGAAGAAGAGAAAGCGCCAGGCCGCCATCGCCAGCGGCGTGCCGTAGGGCCAGCGCAGCTCATGCGCGCGGTTCGGCTGCGCCACTGCCGGCACGGTCTGCAGCCAGGCGAAGAGCGCGTCGCTGTCAGCACGCGGCATCAGCGTGGTTTCGGTGTACGGAAAGGCCGGCACCAGGCGGCGGCCGTCGACGCCGCGGCCATGGTGCAGCGCGCGCCAGAAGTCATCGGCCGTCCAACGGCCCAGGCCCGTGGCGGCATCGGGCGTCAGGTTGCCGGCATAGACGGTGCCGAAGGGGGTGGTCAGCGCGCGGCCGCCGGCATAGGGCTGGCCACCGCGCGCGGTGTGGCAAGCCGCGCAGTTGCCAGCCAGGGCGAGTACGCGGCCGCGTTCGAGACCGGCCGGGTCGGCCGATGAGGTGGTCGGGCCGCCGCGCAATGCGTCCGCTGCGGGCGCCGCATCCAGCATCAGCAGGCCCGCCGCCACGGCACCGGCGGCCAGCGCCAGCACCACCAGGCTCAGCGCCGACTTGCGGACAAGGCTCACGGCGCCACCATGCTGCCGCATTTCATCGGCAGAACTTCGTTGGCATCGGGCGCGGCCGCAACGGGCGCGCCCTCCGGCACCGGCTGGCTGGCGAGCCACGCGGCCACGGCGGCGAGGTCGGCGCCGGCCAGCTTCTTGGCGATGCTGGCCATGCAATCGGGCGCATGGGCGCGGCGCTGGCCCGTGACCCAGGCGCCGAGCTGGCCCACCAGGTAGTCGCGCGGCAGCCCCAGCAGGCCCGGCGTGGCGGGCAGGCGGCCGGTGAGCTGCGCGCCGTGGCAGGCACTGCAGGCGGCCAGGCCGCGCGCCGGGTCGCCCTCCAGCGCCAGCTGCCTGCCGCGTGCCAGCGAGCTGGCGTTGGCTTCGACAGGCGGTGGCGGCGCATACGGCAGCTTGCGGGTGGCGTAGTAATCGGCAATCTCGCGCAGATAGGGCTCGGGCAGCAGCGTCACCATTGCCACCATGGGGCCGTAATGGCGCCGGCCGTCGCGAAAATTCAGCAGCTGGTTCAGCAGATAGCCCGCGGGTTTGCCCGCAATGCGCGGGTGGTAACCGTCCGGCGCGGCGCGACCCTGGGCCCCGTGGCAGGTGCTGCAGGCGGCCAGGCGTGCCGTCATGGTGTCGTCAATGGGCGCGGGCGCGGCCCGGGCCGACGCGGCCAAGAGGACCGCAGCGCACACAGCTGCTCCGCACAACAGAGTTTTCACGTTGTCATTCCACCATGGAATAGCTCATATCCGGATGCTGCCCTTCCTTTTGCGCCGCTGCGCCTCCAATATCGGCACTCCCAACAGGAGACATAAGCATGGCGAAGATGAAGGCTGCTCTGGCTGCGGTGCTGGTGATGGAAAAAGAGGGCATCACGCAGGCCTTCGGTGTGCCCGGCGCCGCGATCAACCCGCTGTATGCGGCCTTGCGTGAACGCGAGAGCATCAGCCACATCCTGGCCCGCCACGTCGAGGCCGCCAGCCACATGGCCGAGGGCTACACCCGCGCCAAGGCCGGCAACATCGGTGTCTGCATCGGCACCAGCGGCCCGGCCGGCACCGACATGATCACGGGCCTGTATTCGGCCAGCGCCGACAGCATTCCCATCCTGTGCATCACCGGCCAGGCGCCGCGTGCGCGCCTGTACAAGGAAGACTTCCAGGCCGTGGACATCGAGTCCATCGCCAAGCCCGTGACCAAGATGAGCGTGACGGTGCGTGAACCCGGCCTCGTGCCGCGGGTCTTCCAGCAGGCCTTCCACGAGATGCGCAGCGGCCGCCCCGGCCCGGTGCTGATCGACCTGCCCTTCGACGTGCAGATGGCCGAGATCGAGTTCGACATCGACACCTACGAGCCGCTGCCCGTCTACCGCCCCGCCGCCACGCGCAAGCAGATCGAGAAGGCGCTCGACATGCTGCAGGCTGCCGACAAGCCGCTCATCGTGGCCGGCGGCGGCATCATCAACGCCGATGCCTCCGACCTGCTGGTGGAACTGGCCGAACTGACCGGCGTGCCCGTCATCCCCACGCTGATGGGCTGGGGCACGATTCCCGACGACCACCCGCTGATGGCCGGCATGTGCGGCCTGCAGACCAGCCACCGCTACGGCAACGCCACGATGCTGGCCGCCGACTTCGTGCTGGGCATCGGCAACCGCTGGGCCAACCGCCACACGGGGTCGGTGGAGACCTACACGAAGGATCGCAAGTTCGTGCACGTCGACATCGAACCGACGCAGATCGGCCGCGTCTTCACACCCGACCTGGGCATCGTCAGCGACGCCAAGATCGCGCTGCAGCTCTTCGTCGAGGTGGCCAAGGAGCGCCAGGCCGCCAAGGCTTTG
>JANMMD010000018.1:0-3656 GCA_031372905.1 Betaproteobacteria bacterium | reverse complement strand
TGCGGGCGCTATCCCCGAGCCCACCAGCCTGGCCCTGATCGGCCTGGCGCTCGCCGGCCTGGCCGCAACGCGTCGCCGCGCCTGAACTTCAAGCTGCGCGCGAAAGTGAACGCGCTGCACATCCCGTACAAGGGCAGCGGCCCGCTGCTGACCGACCTGATCGGCGGGCAAATCCAGTACAGCTTCGAGACGATGACGGCGGCCACGCCGCACGTGAAGGGCGGGCGGCTCATCGCCATCGCGCAGACGCGCGCCAAGCGCGCCAAGGGCCACCCGACCGTGCCGACGATGCAGGAAGAAGGCTTCGACGGCTTCGAAGCCACCACCTGGTACGGCCTGGCTTCACCCAAGGGCCTGCCCCCGGCCATCGCCGACAGGATCAATCGCGACGTCAACACCGTCCTGGCCATGCCCGACGTGATGGCGCAGCTGGAAACCTACGGCGCCGAGGACGGCGGCGGCAGCCGCGAGAAGTTCAGCCAGTTCATCGCCAGCGAGCAGGCCAAGTGGGCGCGGGTGGTGAAGGAAGGCAACGTGAAGGTCGAGAGCTGAGGGGACTTGCGCGTCTCGCAAATAAAAAAGCCCGCCGTAGCGGGCTTTTCTGGTGACGCAGCTTGAAGTTCAGGCGCGGCGACGCGTTGCGGCCAGGCCGGCGAGCGCCAGGCCGATCAGGGCCAGGCTGGTGGGCTCGGGGATAGCGCCCGCACCGACGATCACCGTGATGTCGGTACGGCCGATCAACTCGCCAGTCACCTTGTCACGAGCTTCCAGGAAGAACGAATAGTTGCCGTCGATGTTCGGGTTGAAATCGCTCCCGAACAGAACGCCGTCGTCCACGAATTCCATGTTGGTGGAGTTCTGCATCAGGCTGCTGTTGGCCAGCAGCGTGGCAAAGGAGGCCGCGTCCGTGGCTTCTGCCCCCATCCCTTCACCGGTGGTGTTGTCACCGAAAGATTGCGTGTAGGGCGCGCCCATCACGAAAGGGCTGCCGTCGAGGCTGTAGCTGCTGAAGCTGGTGCCCACGCCTGCATTCGAGTCCACACCCAACACGAACTCGTAGGCCGAGATCTTGTCGTTGCTGTTACCGCTGGCATTGGTGTTCACCGACCACTCGAAGTTCCAGCGCGCGCGCCCACCGAGGGAGCCCCCTGGGTTGCCTGCCGCATGGTTGAAGGTGCCGTCGCCGTTGGCATTGAAGACGTTGAGCGGGTCGCCGGTGGCGACGTCGTAGCGCACCTTGGCGCGCAAGGCCAGTTCCAGGTTGCCCGTTTGATTGATCGTCCACCCGCCATCCGAGTTACCACTGCCAAAGATGGCATTTCCGACGATGTTGCTGTTGTGGACGATGCCGGCCTGGGCACCTGCCGCCGCGGTGAAGGCGGCACAAACTGCCGCCAGTTGGAATACCTTTTTCATCTGCACTGGAAATCTCCTGCTTGAGTTGACTGCGGGTCCGAGGTCTGGGCGACATAACCCTCAACCTGTCTGCAGTCACGCTGAGGCACTTTTCGTGCCCTTTGAAGCGCGAAATCTCCAAGCCTCTTGCCATTCAACGGCTTGAAGTTGACGGCCGTGCAGAAGTCACACAACACGCCGCAGGCGCCCAGTTCGATCTGTCAACTCAACCGACAGAAAGCGTTAAAAATCCACTAATCAAGCCGAAAAGTTCGCGCTCGACTTGCGAATTTATGGCCGGTCGATGCTCATCCGACCAACGGCGTCGGCAGCAGCGGCGGTGTGCTCAAAAGCGGCGTCAGCGCCGAAGCCGGCATCGGCCGGCCGAGCAGGTAGCCCTGCACCTCGTCGCAGCCCAAAGCACGCAGCGCGTGCAGCTGTTCCGCCGTTTCCACGCCTTCGGCCACCAGCTGCAGGTTGAACCCGCGCGCAATGCCGACGATGGCCTGGATGATGGGCGAATGGCCATCGCTGCCGAGGTCGTGCACGAAGCTCTGGTCGATCTTCAGGCTGTGGATGGGAAATCGCCGCAGGTACGCCAGCGACGAGTACCGCGTGCCGAAGTCGTCGATGGCCACGCGCACGCCCTGGGCGCGCAGGCGCTCGAGCTTCTCCACCATGCTGGGCCCGTCGTCGAGCAGCATGTTCTCGGTGATCTCGATCTCCAGCACCCCAGGCGGCAGCGTGTGGCGCGACAACGGCGCCGTCACGCGCTCGACGATGTCGCTGCGCGCCAGTTCCAGCGGCGACAGGTTCACCGCCATGCGCAGGTGGCGATGGCCCAAGGCGTGCCACAGCGCCAGCTGCGCGCAGGCGCGTTCCAGCACCCAGTCGCTCAAGGCACAGATCAGCCCGGTCTCTTCGGCCATCGCGACGAACTGACCCGGCAGCAACAAGCCCAGCACAGGGTGGCGCCAGCGGATCAGGAGTTCAACGCCGACGACGCGGCCCTGACTCAGGCTCACCTGCGGCTGGAAGTGCGCCTCGAACTGGCCCAGGGCAATGGCCTGGCGCAGGTCGTTTTCCAGCACCAGGCGCTGCACATGGCCGGCGTTCATCTCGGTGGTGAACATGCGGCCGCCGTTGCGGCCGTGGCTCTTCACCTCATACATCGCGATGTCGGCGTTCTGCATCAGCTGCTCAGCCGTCAGGCCGTCGCGCGGGTAGGTGGCGATGCCCACGCTGGCGGTGGCGCGGAACTCGCGCTCGCCGATGAGGAAGGGCTGGTCCAGCGCGGTGAGGATCTTCTGCGCGATGAGCAGTGCATCGTCGGCGTTCGTCAGGTCGGGCAACAGCACGGTGAACTCGTCGCCGCCCTGGCGCGCCACCGTGTCGCCAGCGCGCACGCAAGCGCGCAGGCGCTGCGCGAAGCTGCGCAGCAACTCGTCGCCCTGCAGGTGGCCGTAGGTGTCGTTCACGAGCTTGAAGCGGTCGAGGTCGATGAACATCACGCCCACCAGCTGGCCACGCCGCTCGGCCTGCACCAGCGCCAGCTCGAGGTGGTCCTTGAACAGGCGGCGATTCGGCAGGTCGGTGAGCTGGTCGTGCAGGGCCTGGAAGCTGATGGTCTCTTCGGCGCGCTTGCGCTCGGTGATGTCGCGCACGACGCCGTAGCTGCCGACGAAACGCCGGCGTGGCCCCTGCACGCGGGTGGCACCCGAAGGCGCGCCCGAGGGCAGGTGGCCGGGAGCGCCATCGTCATAGACACCCATGGCGCTGACCGTGGTCACGACATGGCGCGAGGGCCGCGCCGGCTGAGCGCGCGGGCTGCAGCTCAGGCGCAGCTCGACGTTTGTCGAGGCGCGTTCGTCGCTGCGCCGCTCTGCGAAGGCAAAACGCGCCAGCGCGACGTCGTCTTCATGGACGATGTTGGTGTAGTGGCAGCCCAGCAGTTCGCTGCGCGCATAGCCCAGCAGCGTTTCCACGCGCGGGTTGATGAAGACGAAGCAGCCGTTTTCATCCAGCGTGTAGACGATGTCCGGCGAGCTCTCCACCAGAAAGCGGTGCAGGCGTTCTGATTGCGCCAGGCGCGCGGTCATCTCGGCGTTCTCGCGCTGCAAGCGCAGCCGCAGCAAGGTCTGCTCCACACGCTCGGGCAGGAAGTCGAGGTCGTCGGGCTTGCGCACGAAGTCCAGCGCGCCGTGGCGCAGCGCGCGCACGGCGGCTTCCAGTTCACGCTGGCCGCTGACCATCATCACGCC
>JANMMD010000016.1:0-7351 GCA_031372905.1 Betaproteobacteria bacterium | reverse complement strand
GTGCGCGAGTTCAGCCCGGCGCATGCCGCCAAGGTGTGCGGCGTGAAGGCCGAAGACATCGTGCAGGCCGCGCGTTGGTTCGCGGGCGTGCAGGAAGACGGCATCCGCAGCCCCACGCTCAGCCTGTGGTGCCAGGGCCTGAACCAGAGCAGCAGCGGCACCGACAAGAACACCACGCTGATCAACCTGCACCTCGCCACGGGGCAGATGGGCCGCGCCGGCGCCGGGCCGTTCTCGTTGACCGGCCAGCCGAATGCGATGGGCGGGCGCGAAGTCGGCGGCCTGGCGAACCTGCTCAGCGCGCATCGCGACATGGCCAACCCCGAGCACCGCGCCGAGGTGGCCGCGCTCTGGGGCGTGACCAGCGTGCCCGCCGAACGGGGCAAGAGTGCGGTGCAGATGTTCGAGGCCGCGGCCGATGGCGAGATCCAGGCGCTGTGGATAGCCTGCACCAACCCCGCGCAAAGCCTGCCCGACCAGGCCACCGTGCGCCGCGCTTTGCAGCGCGCCGAGTTCGTGGTGCTGCAGGAGGCCTACGCCACCACCGCCACCGCGGCCTATGCCGACCTGCTGCTGCCGGCCACCACCTGGGGCGAAAAGAGCGGCACCGTGACCAACAGCGAACGCCGCATCAGCCGCGTGCGCGCGGCTGTGCCGGCGCCCGGCCAGGCGCGTGACGACTGGGCCATTGCCGTGGATGTGGCGAGGCGCATCGAGCAGCTCGCGCCGCCGGCGCGAACCGCATCGGCCGCGCCCGGGCTGCAGGGCGAAACGATGTTTCCGTACGCGTCTGCCGAAGACGTGTGGAACGAACACCGTGAAAGCACGCGTGGGCGTGATCTCGACATCACCGGCATGAGCTACGCCATGCTTGACGCTGCGCCGCAGCAATGGCCGCTGCGGGAGGGCGAAGTGACGGGCGCCGCGCGGCTCTATGCCGACGGCCGCTTCGCCACGCCAGACGGACGCGCACGTTTCGCCGCGCCGGCCTGGCGCGCGGTGGCCGAGCCGCGCGATGCTCGCTATCCCGTGTCCTTGAACACTGGCCGCCTGCGTGACCAATGGCACAGCGCCAGCCGCACCGGCACGCTGGGCCGGCTGTTTGCCCACGCGCCCGAACCCACGCTGGACATGCACCCGCAAGAACTCGCGCGCCGCCATTGGCAGGCCGGCGACCTGGTGCGCGTGGCCTCGCGGCGCGGCGAACTGGTGCTGCCGGTGGCCGCCACCGAGGCCGTGGCACCGGCCCAGGCCCACATCGCCATGCACTGGGGCAGCGAGTGGGTGGCGGGCGATGGCGTCAACGCCCTCACCAGCGCCGCGGTCTGCCCCAGCTCGCACCAGCCGGAGCTGAAGCACGCCGCCGTGCGTGTGGAGGCCGCGGGCCTGCCGTGGCAGATCACGGCCGCCGCGTGGTTGCCGGCCGACGCCGCGTGGCGCCTGCGCGATGCACTGCGCGCCTTGTTTCCGCGCTTCGGCTATGCCCACTGTGTGCCCTTCGGCCGCGAAGAAGAAGGCGTGGCGACGGCATGCACCGGGATGCGTTTCCGCGCCGCGCTGCCCGGCCCGGCCGAGCCGGCGCTGCTGCAGGCCGTGGAAGCGGCGCTGGGCCTGGCCGGCGTGCCGCTGCTGCGTTATGCCGATGCGCGCACGGGCCAAACCCGCCTGATGGCCTTGCAGGACGACGGCACGCTGCGGGCCTACCTGCTGGCGGGCGACACCGCGGCCGATGCCTGGGTGCTGCCGCTGCTGCAGGCGCGTCAGCCGGCCGCGGCTTTCGGCCGCGCCTTGCTCGCTGCCCGACCGCTGCCACCGTCGCCCGTGGTACCCGCCAGCCGCCAGGTCTGTGCCTGCCACGACGTGAGCGAAGCGCACATCAGTGCAGCGGCGGCCGCCGCCAACGGCGACGCCACCCAACGCCTGCAGGCGGTGCAGCAGGCGCTGCGCTGCGGCACCGAATGCGGCTCCTGCCTGCCCGCCGTGAAAGGCCTGGTGCAGCGTGTGTGCCAACCGGATCTGGTCGCATGACGACGTTGAAACTCGCCCCCACCGTCCACCTCGTCGGCGCCGGCCCCGGCGACCCCGAACTGCTCACGCTCAAAGCGGTGAAGGCGCTGCGCCAGGCCACGCTGGCGCTGGTGGACGACCTCGTCAACCCCGGCGTGCTCAAGTTCCTCAAGCGCAGCGCGCGCATCGTGCATGTCGGCAAGCGCGGCGGCTGCGCGAGCACACCGCAGGCCTTCATCGAGAGGCTGATGGTCGCCGAGGCGCAGCGCGGCGAGCGCGTCGTCCGCCTGAAGGGCGGCGACCCCTTCGTCTTCGGCCGCGGTGGTGAAGAGTGCGATGCGCTGCGTGCTGCCGGCATTCGCGTGGAGGTGATCAGCGGCCTCACCGCCGGCATGGCAGCGCCGGCGACCATCGGCGTGCCGGTGACGGACCGGCGCCACACCCGCGGCGTGATCTTCGTGACCGGCCACACCGGCGAGGCCGGCGGCGAGCCCGACTGGCCCGCGCTGGCGAGCTGCGGTCTGACGCTGGTGGTGTACATGGGTGTCTCGCGCCTCGCGCACATCGTGCAGGGCCTGCAGGCCGGTGGCCTGGCGCCGCACACGCCCGCGGCCGTGGTGTGCAGCGCGCACACGGCGCAGCAGCGTCACGCCTTGTGCACCCTGGGCAGCCTGCAAAACACCGTGCAGCGCGAAGGCCTGGCCAGCCCCGCCATCGTGGTGGTGGGCGATGTGGTGCAGGCCAGCCCGTTCTGGGCAGACATGCAGGCGAACGAGGCCGGTTTCACCGCGCAGGCAGCCGTGGGTTCGGCAGCGCGCTGAACGCTGCTGGCGACAGCGCCGCGGCCGATTCAGCCGCGCGCGCATGCGGCACACTCCCGCGCCATGCACTTCTCCGGACCTCTGCAAGGATTGCGCGTCATCGAACTCGCCGCCATCGGCCCGGTGCCGATGGCCGGCATGCTGATGGCCGACCTGGGCGCCGATGTCGTGCGCATCGACCGCCTGGAAGCCAGCGGCCTGGGCGTGGCGATGGCGCCGCGCCACGACGTCAACGCGCGCGGCCGGCGCAGCGTGGCGCTGGACCTGAAACGGCCTGCCGGCCGCGATGCCGCGCTGCGCCTGATCGCCGGTGCCGATGTGTTGCTGGAAGGCCTGCGCCCCGGCGTCACCGAAAAGCTCGGGCTCGGCCCGGACGATTGCCATGCCACCAACCCCGGCCTGGTCTACGGCCGCATGACGGGCTATGGCCAGACCGGGCCGCTGGCCCACGCCGCCGGGCACGACCTCAACTACATCGCGCTCAGTGGGGTCCTGCATGCCATCGGCCCGGCAAGCGGCACAGCCGGTGGCAAGCCGGTGCCGCCGCTGAACCTGGTGGGCGACTACGGCGGCGGTGCGCTGTATCTTGCTTTCGGTGTGATGGCCGCGTTGCACGAACGCCAGCGTTCGGGCCGTGGCCAGGTGGTGGACGCAGCGATGGTGGACGGCGCGGCCTCCTTGGCATCCATCTTCTGGGGCCTGCGGGCCGCCGGGCAGTGGGATGCGCCACGCGGCGAGAACCTGCTCGACGGCGGCGCGCCTTTCTACGACACCTACGAGACGGCCGATGGCCGACACATCAGCCTGGCCGCGCTGGAGCCGAAGTTCTTCGCGCCGCTGGCCGAGGCGCTGGGCCTGGAAACACGTTTCGTGCAGCGCCAGTACGACCGCCGGCTGTGGCCCGAGCTGCGTGGGGCCATGACCGCGGCGGTGAAGCAGCGCACGCACCGGCAATGGTGTGAAAGGCTGGAGGGCACGGACGCCTGTTTTGCGCCGGTGCTGAACTTCGAGGAAGCCGCTGCGCACCCGCATGCGCAGGCGCGCGGCGCCTTCGTCACCGTGGACGGCGTGCAGCAGCCTGCGCCCGCGCCGCGCTTCAGCCGCACACCGGCCGCGCACCCACGCCCCGCACCCAGCGTCGGCCAGCACGGCGAAGAACTGCTGCGCGAAGCCGGCTACACCGACCCTGACATGGCGGCGCTGCGCGCTGCCGGAGCCTGGCGATGAATGTCACTGGCTACGAGCCGCCACCTGGCGCGCGCACCGCGGTGTCTCTGTTGTTGCTGCGCGACGGCAGTGAGGGCATGGAGGTGCTGATGCTGCGCCGCGCAGAGCGTGATGGCGACCAGCGCAGCGGTGCCGCGGTGTTTCCCGGCGGCCAGCTGGACGCACGCGACCGCGCCGCCCACGCGCTGTGCCTGGGCCCCGACGACGCCACGGCCAGCCGGCAACTGGGTGTGGTCGAGGGCGGGCTCGACTACTTCATCGCCGCAGTGCGTGAAACCTTTGAGGAAGCAGGTCTGCTCCTGGCGGACGCGTCGGTCGATCTGCCCGCGCTGCAAGCCTGGCGTCAGCGCCTGCAGACGGGCGATGCCAGCATCGTCGACTTCTGCACCGGCACTGGCATGAAGCTGGACCTGCGCGGCCTGGTGTATTGCGCCCACTGGCTCACGCCGCCAGGCACGCCCAAGCGCTTCGACACGCGGTTCTTCGCAGCGCTTGCGCCTGCGGGTCAGGTGGGCGAGGCCGACAACGGCGAGGCCGTGGAAATGATGTGGCTGCAGCCCGCCGAGTCCCTGGCCGCGGCGCGCGGCTTGAAGCTGCTGCCGGTGACGCGTGTGCTGCTACAGGACCTGCGGGCGTTTGCCACCGCCGAGGCCGCGCTGGCTGCACTTCGCGTGCTGCCGCAGGTGTCGCTGGTGATGCCACGCCGCGCGCTCACCGTCCACGGCCCTGGCGTGGTGCTTCCGCACGAGCTGCCCTATGCCGAAGTGGGCCGGCTCGACGCTGAAGGCCGCGGCGACGTGCATGCCGTGCTGCAGGCGGCAAGGGTGGTGGCGCTGTCGCCGCGCGTGCTGCGCATCACCGCCCCCAACCCCGGGCCGATGACCGGCCCGGGCACCAACACCTACCTGGTGAGCGGCAGTGGGCCGGGCGCGGGCTGGACCGCCATCGACCCCGGCCCGGTCAGCGAGACCCACCTGCGAGCCCTGCTGGCCGCCGTGGCCGAGCGCGGCGGCAGGCTCGAACGCATCCTCGTCACCCACACCCACCGCGACCATTCACCGGGCGCTGCGGCGCTGGCCGCCGCCACTGGCGCGCCTGTGTGGGGGCGCATCGCCGATCACCCGGAGTGGCAGGACGAAAGCTTCCGCCCCGACCACACCCCCATGCATGGTGACCGCATCGCCGTGGGCCACGGCGCCACGCTGCGCGTGCTGCACACGCCCGGTCACGCCAGCAACCACCTCTGCTACCTGCTCGAGGAAGAGCGCCTGCTCTTCACCGGCGACCACGTGATGCAAGGCAGCACGGTCGTCATCAACCCGCCCGACGGCGACATGGCGGTGTACCTGCGTTCGCTGCACGCCCTGCTGGACGAGCCGCTGGACTGGCTGGCGCCCGGCCACGGGTTTCTCGTCGCGCAGCCGCATGCGGTGCTGCGCGCCTTGATCGCGCACCGGCTGAAGCGCGAGGCCAAGGTGCTGGCCGCCCTGCTCAGCCACGGCAAGGTACCGCTGGAAAGCCTGGTGACGGCGGTCTACGACGATGTGCCCGCGGCGCTGCACGGCGTGGCGCAGCGCTCGCTGTGGGCGCACCTGCTGAAGCTGCAGGGCGAAGGCCGCGCCGTACTGGACGACAGCGACCGCTGGTCAGCCGTCTGAAGGCAACGGCGACTGCCAGCGCCCGTCCACCAGCAGCTGGTGCGGCGCGAACTGCGCCTTGTAGGCCATCTTCGGGCTCTGGGCGATCCAGTAGCCCAGGTAGACGTGCGGCAGCTTGAGCAGGCGCGTCTGGTCGATCTGCCACATCACGCTGTAGGTGCCGTAGCTGGTGTGCGGCTCGGGCTCATAGAAGGTGTAGACGGCCGAGATGCCGTCGCTCAGCACATCGAGGATGGACACCATCTTCAGCGCACCCGGGATGCCGTCGTCGCCCGTTGGCTCGCGGAACTCGACCATGCGGGAGTTGACGCGGCTCTGCAGCAGGAACTGCGTGTACTGGTCGACGCTGTCGTGGTCCATGCCGCCGCCGCTGTGGCGGCCACTCTGGTAGCGCAGGTAGAGCTGGTAGTGCTCGGGCACGAAGCCCAGGCGCAATACGCGCGCCTGGAGGTGCTGGTGCTGCTTCAGGGCGCGACGCTGGCTGCGGGTGGGCGTGAAGCTCGCCACGGGCACACGCAAAGGCACGCAGGCGCGGCAGCCGTCGCAATAGGGCCGGTAGGTGAACATGCCGCTGCGCCGGAAGCCGTTCGCCACCAGGCCGGAATAGGTGTCGGCGTGGATGAGATGGCTGGGCGTGGCCACCTGCGAGCGCGCCTGCCGGTCCGGCAGGTAGCTGCAGGAGTAGGGGGCCGTTGCATAAAACTGCAAGGACCGCAGCGGCAGTTCTTTGGGGTGGGTCACGCTGGGGCAGGGGCTGGGGCGGAAGCTGAATCGGTGGCTGGTTGCGACGCGGGCTCCAGCAGGGCCCAGGCGTCTTCATCATAGGACCACGGCGCCACGGCTTCAGCCGTCACGTTGCGCTCCAGGTGCTCCAGAAAGGCCGCGCGGCTGATCTCGCGCCCGCCCAGGCTGGCCAGGTGCCCGGTGTTCTGCTGGCAGTCGATGAGGCACACGCCGCGCGCCAGGCAGGCCGCGACGAAGGCGGCCAGCGCGATCTTCGAGGCGTCGGTGCGCCGCGAGAACATCGATTCGCCGAAACACATGCGGCCGATGTTGATGAAGTAGAGGCCACCGACCATCTCGCCATCCACCCAGGTCTCGACGCTGTGCACGCGCCCCTGGTGGTGCCAGGCGGTGTAGGCCGCCACCATGGCCGGCACGATCCAGGTGCCGTCCTGGCCTTCACGCGGGGTGCTGGCGCAGGCGCGGATCAGCGCCTCGAAGTGGCTGTCGAAGCGCACCTCGCAGCCCGGCGTGCGGCGAAAGCGGCGCAGCGTCTTGCGCAGGTTGTGGCTGAGGTGGAACTCGGCCGTGTGCAGCACCATGCGTGGGTCGGGGCTCCACCACAGCACCGGCTGGCCGGCGCTGAACCACGGAAAGATGCCGGCGCGGTAGGCCTCTTCCAGCCGCTGCGGGCTGAGCCGCCCGCCGGCTGCCACCAGGCCCGGCACCTCGCTGTCGGGGCCGAGGGCTGCGCTGGCTGGCGGCAGCGGCAGGCTGTCGTCGATCCAGTGCAGCATGGGCCGGGGCGGCGGAGGCTCAGCGCGTGCTGAGCTGCTGCCAGAGGAAGGTGTATTCCAGCGCCTGCATCTGCGCGCGCTGGCCGTTGTCGGCGGCGCCGCCGTGGCCGCCTTCGAT
>JANMMD010000392.1:0-8306 GCA_031372905.1 Betaproteobacteria bacterium | reverse complement strand
TCTACACGGCCACGGCCGATGGCAAGGGCGAGCCGCAGCGCATCAGCAAGGACGGCGAAGCGCCCATCTTCGGTGCGCGCAGCGACGAGATCTTCATCACCCGCACCAGCCAGCCCAGCGAGGTGGACGTGCGGCGCGCGCTGTGGCGCGTCAGCTTGGCCACGCGGCAGGAAACCGAAGTGGCGCGTGGCGAATACGTCAGCGAATACGCGCTCTCCCCCGACGGCCGCTGGCTGGGCTGGGTGGAGCGTTTCCACGCCTACGCCACACCCATGCCGGCCACCGGCAAGCCGCTGGCGGTGGGCCCGCGCATGGAGGCGCTGCCGGTGCGCCAGCTGAGCTTCAACACCGGCGGCCACCTGCACTTCAGCGGCGACAGCCAGCGCGCGTTTTTCAGCGCCGGTGATGAACTCTTCAGCGCCGCACTGGCCGAGGCTTTTCCGCCCGTGGTTGCGACCGGCACGGGCGACAAGCCCACCGCCTTCAAGGCGCCGACGGCCGGCACCAAGATCGGCTTCGCGCAGGCCAGCGACCGCCCTCGCGGCCGCATCGCCATCACCGGCGCGCGCGTGGCCACGATGCGTGGGGTGAATGCCGATGAGGTGATCGAAGACGCCGTCATCGTCGTCGACGGCCACCGCATCGCGGCCATCGGGCCGGCCGGCAGCGTGGCCATCCCGGCGGATGCGCGCCGTGTCGATGCCAAGGGCAAGACCATCGTGCCGGGCTTCATCGACGCGCACTGGCACGGCGGCATGGGCGAAGACGGCCTGGTGCCGCAGCAGAGCTGGGTGAACCTCGCATCGCTGGCCTTCGGCGTGACGGCGCTGCACGACCCTTCCAACCAGAACCAGCACATCTTCACGCAGGCGGAGTTGCAGCGCGCAGGCCAAGTGCTGGGGCCACGCATCTACAGCACCGGCAGCATCCTCTACGGCGCCAAGGCCGGCGCGACGGCGACGGTGAATAACCTGGACGATGCACTGACACACCTGAAGCGCCAGCAGGGCGCCGGCGCCATCAGCGTGAAGAGCTACAACCAGCCGCGGCGTGAACAGCGCCAGATGGTGCTGGAAGCCGCGCGCCAGACGGGCATGATGGTCGTGCCCGAGGGCGGCTCGGTGTTCCAGGCCAACATGAGCATGGTGGTCGACGGCCACACCGGCCTGGAACACGCGCTTCCGCTGGCCGAGGTCTACGACGACGTGGTGCAGCTGTGGCAGCAGACCCAGGTGGGCTACACGCCCACGCTGAACGTGGCCTACGGCGGCCTCGACGGCGAGCACTACTGGTACGCGCGCACCGACGTCTGGAAACACCCGCTGCTGACGAAGTTCGTGCCGGCGGGCAACCTGCAGGCCCGCGCCGTGCGCCGCCCCACAGCGCCCGAGGAAGACTTCAACGTCATCCGCGTGGCCGCCACCGCCACCAAGCTGCAGCGCGCGGGCGTGCCGGCCATGATCGGCGCGCACGGCCAGCGCGAGGGCCTGGGCTCGCACTGGGAGATGTGGATGTTCGCCCTCGGTGGCATGACGCCGCTGGAAGCGCTGCGCACCGCCACCCTCAACCCGGCGCGGCACTTCGGCCTGGACGCGGACCTCGGCAGCCTGGAGGTGGGCAAGCTCGCCGACCTCGTGATCATCGACGGCGACGTGCTGAAAGACATCCGCCAGAGCGACCGCATCACGCATGTGATGCAGAACGGCCGGCTCTACGAAGCCGGCACGCTCAACGAGGTGGTGTCGCGCACCCGGCCACGCACACCCTTGTTCTTCGAAGGTGCTGCCGGGCGCGGCATGGCGGTGGATGCGCATGCCTTCTGCGCCGGCCACGGCGACAACTAGGGCCCTCGTGGGCCCGTTGTCGGGCCTGCTGCCGCGCCTGCCTCAGCTCTTGCCGAAACGCGCCTTGGCGGCCGCCACGCAGCCGCTCTTGGCGTCGCCGCTCATCGCGTCGCACTTTTCCAGCGCGACCTTGTAGTTGGCGTCGTTCACGTCGCTGGAGGCCTCGGTGCGCGCATTGCCCACGGTCTTCATCATCTTGGCATCGGCCAGGGCCTTGGTTTCCACGGCCTTGGCTTCTTTCCTGCACACGTCCTTCGCATTGCCGGCCTGGTCGTCGCACTTTTCCTTGGCCACGGCATAGGCGGTCTCGGCGCGCACGACGCCGATCTTCATCTGATCAGCCGGCTTGCCGGTGTAGGCGAATTCATGCTCGGCGCGCGCCACCTTCTCGCGGGCCTTGGCTTCTTCGATGCACACGTCCTTGGCATTGGCCTTCATGGCACCGCAGGCCTTCTTCTCGGTCTTGTAGACGTCCGACAGGCGGGTCTTGCCGGCGCTGTACTCGGCCTTGGTCATCGTGGCCGCTTGGGCCGTGGAGGCCAGCAGCACGCAGGCGGCCACCAGCACAGAGAGTTTCAGGCGGGGGGTGTCGTTCATGGCATTCCTCGACAAGTGGAGACAGGGAACAGACGGTCGCGTTCGACGCGGTCTGCGGCCCACATGCTGGGCGTGCCTTTGCCGGCCCGTCGGTTCGCTGACGCACCCAGCCATTCAGGCGGGGGGCTGATTCGGCGTTGCGTGCGCCTGCGCACATTGCCGCAGCGCGCCAGGCCGCACGCTACAGACCGTCATGCATCCACGTCGTCGGGACTGCATGGCACGTACTGACCGTCCTCTCTTCGAAAGAACCGCCATGAAGTGCCCCGCCCTGATCCACCTCGTTTCCCTGGCCGCGTTGTTCACGCCACTGGCCGCATCGGCCGACGTCGTCGCGCTGCGCAGCAACGTCAGCATGGCCGGCCCGGCCTTCGCATGGGCCTACAACCTGGGCCTGGCTGCAGACCAGGACATGCGGGAAACGGCCGTGCCGGACAGCCCTTCGGCAGCCAGCCAGGACCTGAGTCACGGCGCCTTCCTGACCAGCCTGGACTTCGCCGGTTATGTCGCTGCCAGTTGCACCAGCACCTCGGTCTGGGCCTGCCGCGCGCAGACTTTGGCTTTCACGCCGGCCGAAGCGGCGCCCGAAGCTGACGGCACCCTCCTGAACCTGACCGGACAGCAGGCCTTCGGCGTGGGCCTCAGCGGCCAGCCGAACGGAGCAGGCCCAGTCCGGTTGAACAGCTTGCTCAACATCAAGCTCGCTACCAATGTGGACCAGGTGGCCCCAGCCGCCCCCAGAGCCCTGCCTGAGCCGGGCTCGCTGGCGCTCGCCAGCGTGGCGCTGCTGCTGCTGGGCGGTGGCTTGCGCCGCCGCCGCACCGCGGCCTGATCTGCGGGCTCACAGCCGGGCCCCATGAGGGGCCGGCTCGGGCCCGATGCCGGGCTGGGTGCAAACCCGGGCCAGGCGCCCCGGCGCCACGCTGCTCGCCGACTAAGCCCCGCTGCCCACTGGCCGCCTGCGCGACATCAGCAGGCCTTCCCAGTTGCAGTTCAAATCGAAACAGCGATAGCGCTTCACAGGCATCACCACGCTCAACATGCGGTCGGTGAGCTTGCGCGACACGCGCGCGGCAGGGCCACCACATTGCGGACAGCTGCGCGTGGCGGTCAGCCGCTTGCCTGCCAGCGCGTCGGCGGCACGATGTGCGTCTGCGGCCATCTCGGCGAGCAGATCGGTCAGCAGGTCCGTGGCCAAACCCGAATCTGCGCTCACGTCGATGTCGACCCGGGCCATCGCGCCCGCTTTCTTCCTGCCATGGGCAAGCTCGGACAGTGGCGCTTGCAGGGTCGGCTGTGGCTGCGTCATGAGGCCAAACTTTCCGACAACGGGCTCGAATCGTCGGTACGTCACCGCACGATGCGCGCTGGCTACTGTAGGAAAACGCCGACATGCACTGCCGCCATGTCCCCCTGGCGGCGTGAACGCAAGGCGGCGACACTGCACGCAGGCTCGCCATCCAGCGTGGCCGGCCCCAACCCTTTTCCGAGCATGCGCCCCCTGAACACCTACCTCGTCGAAGACAGCCCGCTGATCCGTCAGGACTTGGTAGCCACCCTCGAAGAGCTGGCTGGCGTGCACGTGATGGGCTGGGCCAGCGGTGAGCGCGCCGCCGTGGGCTGGCTGGCCGACCCCCAGCACAGCCCGGGTCTGGTGATCGTCGACCTCTTTCTCGAAGACGGCTCCGGCCTGGGCGTGCTGCGTGCCATGCACCAGCGCCCGCAGCGGCTGCGCACCGTGGTGCTGAGCAATTACGCCACGCCCGAGGTGCGCCAGCGCTGCCTGGCGCTGGGCGCCGAACGAGTGTTCGACAAGTCGGGCGACATCGAAGACCTGCTGAGCTATTGCCGCGAAGCCGCGGCCGGCCTGCCTAACTGATCAGTCCGTGCCGCAGCGCGTAATGCGTCAGCTCGCTGTTGCTGCTGAGTCGCATCTTCAGCATCACGCGGCTGCGGTAGGTGCTGACGGTCTTCACGCTCAGCGACAGGCCCAGTGCCAGGGCCCCGACGGTCTGCCCACCCGCCAGCCGCAGAAAGACCTGCAGCTCGCGCTCCGACAATTGCTCGTGCGGCGTGCGCGTCGGTTCACGCGCCTGCCCGCTGGCCAGGTCATCGGCCAGCCGCGACGCCGTCTCGGCGCTGACATAGCGCCGGCCGCGCGCCAAGGTGCGCACCGCAGCCACGATCTCCGCCGGGTCGCCTTCCTTGTTGAGGTAGCCGCTGGCGCCCTGGCGCAGCAGCGTGGCGGCGTAGTGCGCCTCGGGGTGGCCGCTCAGCATCAACACCGGCAGCTGCGGCGCACGCACGCGTATCGCGGCCAGCGTGTCGATGCCGTTCTGCCCCGGCATCGTGATGTCGAGCAAGACCACGTCGACATTGCCGCGGCGCACGATTTCCAGCGCCTCGCGGCCATCGGCGGCTGCGGCAACGACGGCGAAGTCGGGCTGGTCGGCGAAAAACTGCCGCAGGCCGGCACGCACCAGGGCGTGGTCGTCGATGATGGCGATGCGGATCATGACGAGGTCTTTCCTTGCCGAGCGCATGATGCCGGCCGGGAGGCAGGGTGATGAAGATGCAGGCGCGCCGCCGCAGGCGCCAGGGCAAGCAGACCAGCGTTCGCGTGCAGGCCACCAACCGCCGCCTGGCCACTGAAGTGCTGCAGCGCACGCGCCAGCTCACCGAGCTGACGCACCACCTGCAGACCGCGCGCGAAGACGAGCGCGCGCGCCTGGCGCGCGACCTGCACGACGAACTGGGCGCGCTGCTCACCTCGGCCAAGCTCGACACCGCGCGGCTGCGTTCGCGCCTGGTTGCCGGCATCGAAACGTCTTCGCCCGTGGCTGAAGATTCGCTCGAACGCCTGTCGCACCTGACGCGCACGCTGGACAGCGTGATTGCCCTGAAGCGCCGCATCACCGAAGACCTGCGCCCGTCGTCGCTGGACCACCTGGGCCTGGCGGTGACGCTGCAGATCCTGGCGCGTGAGTTCGGCGCGCACGCTGGCGTGCAGGTGCATCTGTCGCTGGACGAGGCGCCGCTGTCGCCCACGGCCGAAACCGCGGCCTACCGCATCGTGCAGGAAGCAGTGACGAACATCACCAAGTACGCCCAGGCCAAGCAGGTGTGGATCAGCCTGGGACGCCAGGGCGACAGCGTGCTGCTCAGCGTGCGCGACGACGGCCTGGGCTTCGACACAGCCTCGCCGCGCGCGCAGCGCTACGGCCTGGTGGGCATGCGCTTTCGCGCCGAGGCTGAACATGGCCGGCTGCGCGTGCACTCGACCCCGGGCCATGGCACCCGCATCGTGCTCACGCTGCCGCTTTGGGCCACGGGCACGCCCAAGCCCGCACCGGCGTTGCAGCTTGCTCATCCTTCATCTCCTCCGTCTCCTTCATCGCCGTCTGACTCGGCCAGCGCGACGCTGCCGACGCGGGCGCTGATCTCCAAGCCGGCCCGGCCCGGTCAGGCGTCCACGCGCGCGTCGAAGAAGCTGTAGCCCAGCTGGCGGCGCTTGGCGCGGTACATCGCCCTGTCGGCGCGGTGCAGCAGCCCGGAGGCGGTCACGCCGTCGTCGGGGCACACGGCAATGCCGATGCTCGGGTGCACCGTCAGCTTCAGCGGGCCCACCGTCAAAGGCGCCGAGATGGCATCGAAGAGCTTGGACGCCAGCAGGCCGAGCTGCTCACGGGCCATGGGCGCGGACAGCATGCACGCAAACTCGTCGCCGCCGAGGCGGCAAACCATGTCGCCGGCACGCACGGCGCGGCTCAGGCGCTGCGCCACGATGCGCAGCAACTCGTCGCCGGTCTGGTGGCCGTGGCGGTCGTTGATGGGCTTGAAGTCGTCCAGGTCGACAAAGAGCACCGCCAGCGTCGAGCCAGCCGCGCTGCCGCTGGGAGCGTTGGTGCTGGCTGCCAAAGCCTGGTCCAGACGGGCATGGAAGCAGCCGCGGTTGGGCAAGGACGTCAGCGCATCGTGTTCGGCCAGGTGCAGCGCGCGACGCTCGCCGTCGCGGGTGCCCGCCAGCTCCACGCGCGCGGCAACGAGTGCGCGACGCGCATCCTGCAGCTCGCGCTCCAGCCGTTCGCCGTGGCCACGGTCAAGGCTCACCCCGGCGCGCAGCTGTTCGAGCGCGTGGGCGCAGTCGTGCACCATCTCGCGCAGCGCTTGTGGTGCCGCCGGATGACCGTCGACGCAGGCCCGCAGGCGGCTGGCGACGGCATCCAGCAGCAGCGCGTGGTCCACCGCACCGCCGACGTCGCTGCGCGGGCGCCGGCCGCTGGGGCCAGCGCGGGCGGGGACGCGGGTGCGCACCGGCGCCACCGTGTCGACCCTTGCAACCATCACAAGCGTCCCATCAAAAAGAGCACCAGCAACACCACGACGATGAGGCCCAGCACGCCGCTCGGGCCGTAACCCCAGCCCCGGCTGTGCGGCCAGGCCGGCACCACGCCCACCAGGATCAGCACGAGAACGATGAGAAGAATGGTGGAAAGGCTCATGTGTGGCTCCTGCCCCGGGGTTCCGAGGACCGACCAACCAAGCTTAGGCAGCGCAGGCAGGTCAATCCGTGCGCTAACGCACGTCCGTACCAGCCCGTTCACGGTTTGGGGCGGCGCACCGACGCGCCGCACCCTGAGTTCGACACCGCACCGACACCCAGTGGCCTTTGCGTCAGCGTCGCGCGGCGATGATCAAGTCCCGATTCCCTTTCCGCACCACAGGCACCGTCACCCAGGACTTCACCTGCCCGGCCTGCCACCAAGACGCACTGCAGCGCCGCCACCGCAGCACGCGCGACCGCCTCGTGGCACTGCTCGCGCCCTCGGCCACGCCATTGCTGCGCTATGCCTGCATGGCCCCAGGCTGTGGCTGGCAAGGCCTGCTGCGCGGGGAGACCCCCAGCCGACCGGGCTATCTGCCGCAGCAGCGGCTGGATTGAGACCCGCGGCAGGCCGGCTCACCCCAGGTGCTGCTGGTAGACCTTGCAGTCGGCGGCATAACAACTGCACGCCGCGGCCTCCAGGCCGGGCCTGTCGACCACGGTCAGTTCGCCGCGGTGGTAACGAATGAGGCCGCGGCGCTGCAGGTCCCCCGCGGCCACGGTCACCCCCACCCGCCGCACACCCAGCATGGAGGCCAGAAACTCGTGCGTGACGTGGAACTGCTGTTGATGGGCGCGGTCCTGGCTCATCAGCAGCCAGCGCGCCAGGCGCTGGCCGACCCGGTGAAAGCGCAGGCAGCCCGCCGACGACACCGTCTGCGCCATCAGCACGTACAGATACAGCGCCAGTTGCTGCCGCAGCGCCGTGCTGGCTTTCAGCTCGCGCCGAAACGCCGCGGCACCGATGCGCCAGGAGCTCCCGGCGCCCTGCACCACCGAGCGTGACGGGGAGCACGGCACGCCCAGCACCAAGGCCGTGCCGACCATGCCTTCGCGGCCCACCATGCCCACCTCCAGGCCCGGGTGCTCGTCGACCCGCGAGACCAGCGAGACAAAACCGTCGATGGGAAAGTAGACATGGCGCAGCGCAGTGCCGGCTTCGTCCAGCACCTGGGCCAGCGCCAGCTCCACGGGCTCGCACGCGGCCAGCAGGCGGGCTCGGTCGCGCGGGGGCAGACGTTCAACGAGGTGGTTCTGGGCAGGAATCAAGCGCGTCTCCGGGTAACCCGAAGAGTGTGTGGTGTGCACAACCATGATTCAGTGCAGCAGCACACCCAAGCGGGGCTGCGGTGCAGGCGCTCGTCCCTGCGCTGACTTCAGGGCGTTTTGAGCAACAGGCGGTCGTACTCTCTCTTCACCACCGCATAACACTCGCAGGTGCGGGCTTCCAGGCCCGAGCGGTCCAGCACGTTGATATGGCC
>JANMMD010000137.1:0-14896 GCA_031372905.1 Betaproteobacteria bacterium | reverse complement strand
TGGGTCGGTACTTCCAGTTCGCCCAGAGGCGAAGCTGTCATTGACGCGGCGATGAAGGACTGGCTTGCCTCCGACGGCTGCTCTTCGCCGCTGACCTGACGCTCGCGTATCTCACGGTCACAAGGTCCAACGACCGCATGGTGGCAGTCAGCGTGAGTTCGCGGCTCGACCACGACCGGCAGCACCCGTGGCATGGCGGTCGGCCAGCCGTGCCCAGCCTAGCCACCTCCGTTGAGGCCGGCCTGATCAGCGCGGTGCGAGCGGCTTCGCCGATGTCGCCATGGGCCGCGGCTTGGCGGCCTTGGACCGCGCTGCGCTCCGGCCCATCTCGCGCACCAATACCTCCAGCGCCTCGCGCTTCTCCACCATGTAGTCGTGCCCGTCGTAGTGCCGTGCCTGTATGCCCGTGAGCCCGTGCGACTGAACATGCCCGCGGATCTCCCGGCTGATGCGGTTCGCTGCGAGCAGCGTTTCCACGCCAGACCGGACACGCTTGAGCTGGAAGCCTTCGATCGCATCACCGACGACCTGGGCGGCCCAGCCCGACAGGGTGGTGCCGGAGATCGGCTTGACGCCCTTCGTCGTGGAGAAGACGTGGTCGCCCACGCGCTCCAGCGCCTGCAGGTCGCTCGCAGCCCCCTTGGTGATCGGCACCGTATGCGCGCGCGAGCCCTGGCCCGGGCGTCCCTTGGCATCATGGATGGTGATCGCGTCCGCGCGCACGTCGGCCCAGCGCAGGCGCACGAGCTGCTCGATGCGCTGGCCGCCCGTCAGCAGGTGCAGGCGCAGGCACCGCCCACGCAGGCCCGGCAGCTTCTCGATCAGCCGCCAGTAGGCGCGCAGCTCATCGGTCGTCAGCGGGCGCTTGTCGGCGCTATCGAACTGGCGGTCGCGTTTGGTCAGCGCCACCGGATTGCTCTGCACGCCATAGGCCTTGAAGGCGACCGGGATCGAAGCCGACACCCGCACGTCGATCGCGCACTGGTAGGCCGCGCGCAGGTAGGTGCGCAGCTTGTTGGAGGTGCGGCCTTTGCCTTGCTCGACCAACCTGCGCAGCATGTCCACCACTTGCTCCTGCGTCAGGTCGGACGCGGGCGCCTGCGCAATGGCGGGCCACGCCTCCACGACATGCAGGTCGAAGATGCCCTCGGCTTCGCGCGCACTGATGCGGCCCTTGCTGCGCTGCAGTTTCACGTATTCGTCGAGCAACGCTGCCAGCGAGTGCCTGGCCCGCTCGGCGGCTGCCGCAGCCGCCGCTGCTTCCGCGAGCCGTTGCTCTTCCCTGGCTTGCGCCAGGCGTTCGCGCTCGCTGAGCTTCGAGCCGCGCAGCCCACCATCGTCCCGGTGCTGCTCGTGCCGCATGGCCAGCTCGCGGCAGCGCTCACGGGCGGCGGCCAGGCTGAACCCGCGCGGCGTCGGCTCCATCTTCTTCGGCGGTGCCGACGGGTCGTGAACGCCGATGGGCTCGCGAAAGGTGCGGCCGTCCAGCGAGTAGCGCCAGTACAGCTGCACCGCCTGCGTGGAGAGCATGCGGGCCTGCAGCGAGCCGCCGTGCGGCAGCTGCTCGACCGTCACGTAGGTTCCGGCGGGTGCGTATTTCAGGAGCGGCGAGATGCCCCCCGGTCTGTTCAAGCTCATGTCAACGCCGTCGATGGGCCCCGGTTTTCAGCCTCGAATGGGGCATCGAGTCCCTCCGGTGCCAGTGAGGACACTTTTCCCTGGTGCCAGTTTGGTGCCAGTCTTGGGCGGAATGGTACGGAATCTCGGGAGACGACGGAAGACCTAAGTCATTGATCTATATGGATATCCTGAATCCCAGGAAGTTCCAGAAAATCCCGGTTTGAGGGCCTCATAATCCTTTGGTCGTTGGTTCAAGTCCAACACGGCCTACCAAGTCTCCATGCGGGCGCCCAGGCGGTTTGGTTTGGCGCCGCGCATTCCGTCAGCGGATCCTCAGAAAGTGCGGGCGGTGTGTGGTGCTCAAGAAGTGCCTCAAGCCGAGAGCGTTTCTGTTGCTGCGTGCAGCCGTTGACGGCGTCGCGGCGAGGCCAGCGTCAACAGGCACCGGCCGGCAGTGGTGGTCACGCAGGGAGGGCCTCTTCCGCGCACGCTCAACGCCCCATCGGAGGCACCGCGCATGGCATAGTCGCCCCGCGGTGCCCGCGTCAGTGCCGCCCCTGCATCACGGCGCGAACGTGGAGCGAACATGGGACCTGAGCTCAAGGCACCGCTGTTGCTGACCGACCGGCCCTGGGAACAGATCGAGGCCGAGAAGAGCAGGCCCCCGGTGAGCACCGGGCCGATGTTCGGCAACCTGCTGGTGCAGACCTTCACGCTGCCCATCGTGGTCTCCGAAGAACTCTGGCAGATGCTGACCGAGACGCTGCGGCGGCGTTACGAGCAGCCTGCTGCGCCGGCGCCCGTGCTGCTGCTGGAAGGCCCGCGCTGGTGGGAGAAGGAGCGCGAGAAGGAAAAGCTCACAACCGGTGCGAAAGAAGGCCACGCAAAGGCCATGAAGCTGATCGGCGACCGGGAAAGCCAGGCGCGCAAACAGATCCAGCAAAGCTATGTCAGCTGGAGCAAAACGCTGCGGGAGTTTGCCGCCAAGCACGGCGATGCGTCCTTGTTCTACGAGCAGCGCATTGCCGAGATCGATGAGTACCTGAAGCAGGACATGCACACCCGGGCGGGCAAGTTCATACAGCGCCTGAATGCGGTGTTCAAGAAGCACGCTGCGATGGACACGTCCATCCTGAAGCTGCTGAAGGACACCGACGCGCTGTCCAACAAGGACATGAAAGCCAACATCCTCCATGGCGGCAACGGCTTCATCGGCGCGAACCAGATCGCGGGCGATCTGGACGCCGACCCGGAGAGCAGCAAGGAGGCCGAGGACCGGCTGGCCACGCTGCGCGACAAGCTCGACGAATACCTCAGCCGCCCCTCGGCTGTGGCCAAGGGCATGGTGCTCAGGGCCCGGGGCCCGAACGGCCTGTTCGCCCTGCCTCGGGCGGCGCTGGCCGGCCGCGCCACGGGCAAGCTGTACCGCACCGAGGCCAAGGCGGCGGGCACGCTCGCCCGCATCGGCGACATCCACTACCTCATCACCAACGCGCGCCTGCGCGCCAACCGCGACGGCCCGAACCCGGCCTACTGGCACGCCCACGTCGGTGGCGACTACCAGGACAACATGATCGTGCGCAAGCTGGACAACGCCATCATGGGCTTCGTCGATGGGCACATCTCGGGCAAGAACGAAGACCGCGACAACGCCAACAAGGCCAAGACCATCGAGGCCCGCGTCACCACCGCACCGGGCGCGCTGATCGAGATTCTCGTCATCGACGGCGACCTGTACGAGCTGGTCTAGCAGCCCGCGCGGCAAAGTCCAGGCGCCGCAGCCTGTTTCCTGCTGCCCGCAGCTTCAGCTTCGTGTAGCCCTCACAGGCACTCGCTGCCGTGAATTCCTGGGCCCGAAGCGGTCGGTTGTGCCTGCGCCAGGGCCGCTGAGCGAAGCCCTGAGGCCCGCGGGTGGGTTAACCTTTCGTCCCGGCTGGATTACAGGCCGTCCCGGGAGCCTTCATGAGCATCGACGCGATCCCTACACAAGCGCTCGCGCACAGCGACGCACCGCCCTCCAGCGAAGATGCGGCCCGCGCGCCCTTTGCACTCGATCGCGACCTCTTTCTGCGCACGCTGCTGCGAGAGCTCGCAGGCACTCTTCAGGACGTGGTCGGCCTGGATGAAGCGGCCGGTTTCATCAGCGTTGTCGGCCAGCGCATAGGCGACCAGATCAACGCCGGCTACCGACGTGAACTGGCGCTGCCGGCACTGGGCCGCGCCCAGGTGGCCGAAGTGCTGGTCGACCTGAAACGGCGCATCGACGGTGACTTCCGGGTCGTCGAGCAGGACGACGCGCGCATCGTGCTGGAAAACCGGCGCTGCCCCTTCGGCGACAAGGTCATCGGGCGCCCGTCGCTGTGCATGATGACGTCCAACGTCTTCGGCGTCATCGCGGCCGAGAACCTCGGCCAGGCCAAGGTCGAACTCGTGCGCACCATCGCCGAGGGTGCGCCCGGCTGCCGCGTGGTGGTGCATCTGCAGGCCACGCCGCAGGCCCTGGCCGCCACGGGCCGCGAATACTTCAAGGCCTGAACCACCCACATGTCGGTCGCTGCCCCGGCGCGTCATGGCCCCGCCTCGCACAGTCTCGATGCGCCCCCTGCTTGACGCCTTGCCAGAGCCGCTGCTGCTGCTGGATCTGCAGGGCCGCGTGCTGCACCTCAACCGCGCCGCCTCGCAGTGGCTGGGTGTCTCGGCGCCAGACGTGGTCGGCCAGCCCTTGCAGGCGCTGTGCGCCGACGCTCCCGACGTCGTGGCTGCCACGCTGCAACAGGGCGCGCGCAGCACGCAGTTCAGCCTCGCGCGGCTGACGCTGAAAGGCGCCTCGGCCGAGCCCTGCCGGTGCGAGCTGGCACGGGTGGCGGCCACCACAGAGCACCCTGCCGGCCTGCTCATCCGCCTGCGGCGGCAGGAGGCGGCTGTCAACCGTTTCCTGGCCTTGAACGAACGCATCGACGCCCTGTCTCGAGAAGTCGCGCGGCGCCGTGCTGCCGAAACTGCCCTGCGCGAGCAGGGCGAGTGGCTGCACGTCGTGCTGCGCAGCATCGGTGACGCCGTCATCGCCACCGACGCACAGGCGCGCGTCGTGCTCATGAATCCGGTCGCCGAACAGCTGTGCGGCTGGCCTGAGGCCGAAGCGCGGGGCCAGCCGATCACGGCGGTGTTTCCCATCGTGCATGCCCAGACGCGCCAGCCCGCCACCGATCCCGTGCAGCGCGTGCTGCGGGAACGCCGGCTCGTCGGCCTCGACCCGCAGACGCTGCTGCTGGCGCGCGATGGCCGCGAATTGCCGATCGACGATGCCGCCGGCCCCATCCTCGACGCCGAGGGCGCTTTGCTGGGCGTGGTGCTGGTCTTCCGCGAAATCAGCGAACGCGTTCAGGCCGAGCAGGCGCGCCGCCTGCTGGAGCAGCAGCTGCGCAACGCGCAGAAGATGGAAGCCGTCGGCACGCTGGCCGGCGGCATTGCGCACGACTTCAACAACGTGCTCGGCGCCATCCTGGCCAACACCGTGCTGGCCGAGGAAGATCTGGCGTTCGACCATCCGGTGCGGCCGCGGCTGGCGCACATCGGCCGCGCCGGCAACCGTGCGCGCGCGCTGGTGCGGCAAATCCTCGCCTTCAGCCGGCGCCAGCCGCAGTTGCTGCGCCGGCAGACGCTGCAGCCGCTGGTGGAGGAATGCACCGCGCTGCTGCGCAGCACGCTGCCGGCATCCGCACAGCTGCGCGTGGTGCTGTGCGACGAACCCCTGCATGTGCTGGCCGACGCCACGCAGGTCGAGCAGGTGGTGATGAACCTGTGCACCAACGCCTGGCACGCTTTGCGCGGCAGCAGCGGCCGTATCGGCGTCACGCTGGACGTCTACGAAGGCGATGCGCCAGACGGGCTCGCCGCAGGCTTCGGCGCATGGCAGCCAGGCCGCTATGCACGCCTCATCGTCAGCGACAACGGCTGCGGCATGGACCCGCAGACCCTGCAGCGCGTCTTCGAGCCCTTCTTCACCACCAAGCCCACGGGCGAGGGCACCGGCCTGGGCCTGGCGGTGGCCCACGGCATCGTTGCCGAGCACCGCGGCGCGCTCACGGTACAGAGCACGCCGGGCCAGGGCACGCGCTTCGGGCTGCTGCTGCCGCTGGTGGACGGGGGCGGCACCGAGCTCCCGCCGCTGGCGCTGCCGACGCCGGCGCTGGCGTCGGGCCGGGGCCAGCACGTCGTCTACATCGACGACGACGAGGTGATGGTGGCCACCGTCGAAGCGCTGCTCACCCGCGCCGGCTTTCGTGTCAGCGCCTTCGCCAACGCGCGCGCTGCGTTGCGTGCCCTGGGCAACGGGCTCGAGGATGTGGCCATCGTCGTCTCCGACTTCAACATGCCCGAGCTCACCGGACTGGAAGTGGCCCGGGAATTGGCCAGGATGCGTCCCGGCCTGCCCGTCATCGTCAGCTCGGGCTACCTGTCCGACGACCTGCGCCTGGGCGCACAGGCGGCTGGCGTGGTGCGGCTGCTGAACAAGGAAGAGACCTACGAGCGGCTGGCCGCGCTCATCGACGAGGTCCTCGTTCCCCGCTGAACCCTTCAGCGCAGCGCCAAGTCGCGCTGCGTCGCAGCGGTCGGGCGCCGCGCTTCCAGTGCGTTTTGGCGTATGTTCCCCATCGCGCCGGCTGTCGATTGGCGTCAACGCAAGGAGGCTCGAATTGGACAAGCCCGGCACCCGCCGTCTCAGAGCAGGCACCCCTGCGCGCCGGTGGTGGGCGATGCCGAGAATGTTCCTGCTGTCGCTGGCCACGTTGTCGCTGTGCGCAACGCACAGCTGGGCGGCCTGCCAGGTTCAGCAGATGGAGATTCCGGTGCGTATCGTGGACCGGCGCCCCATCGCGACGCTGATCCTCAACGGCACCGAGGTGCCCATGCTGGTGGACAGCGGCGCCTTCTTCAGCATGCTCAGCCCGGCCACTGCCACGCAGCTGAATCTGACCGTGCGCCGTTTGCCTGACGGCACGCGCATCGAGGGCTACACCGGGCGCATCGAGGCGCGGCGAACCCGCGTCGAGAAGGTGGGCCTGCTGGGCGCCGAGTTGCCCAACGTGGATTTCATCGTCGGGGGCAACGAAATCGGTGCGGGGATCATGGGCATCCTGGGCCGCAACATCCTGGCGATGGCCGATACGGAATACGACCTGGCCCACGGCGTGGTGCGGCTGAGCTTTCCCAAGGGGGACTGCGACAAGACCAACTTCGCGCACTGGGCGGGCGGGGCACCGGTCATCGAAGTGCCGCTGGACCCGCCGACCGTGCGCGCGGACTCGGCGATTCGCGTTCCCGTCGGCATCAACGGCATCCGTGCGCTCGCGCTGATGGACACGGGGGCGCCCAGCACGTCCCTGACGCTGCGTCTGGCCCGACGTGCCGGCATCGAGCCCGGTGAGCTCAAGCCCTATGGCCGTGTCGGTGGTGCCGGCGATGGCCGCGCGACATCCTGGACGAGCCCCATCGCCTCGTTCGAACTCGGCGAGCAGAAGGTGGCCAACACCGTTCTGCAGGTCGATGACACCTCCAGCCGCAGCCACGACATGCTGGTGGGCCTGGATTACTTTCTCTCCCACCGCATCTATGTCTCGCGCCTGCAAGGCCGGATGTACGCCACCTGGAACGGTGGGCCCATCTTTGCGCTGGCCCGCAGCGCGGCTGGCGATGACGCCGGCCGCTACGCAGCCCTGCCGCAGGAAGTGGCGGCCGACGATGCCGACGCGCTGGCGCGCCGTGGCGCCGCAGCCATCGCGGCCGGCAACCACCAGCGCGCGCTGGAGGACCTGAACCGCGCCTGCGCGCTGGCGCCCACGAATGCCGACTACCTGGACACGCGCGCCAGGCTGCATCTGGCGATGCGCCAGCCGAGTCTGGCGCTGGCCGATCTCAACCAGGCCTTGCAGCTGGATCCCGCGCTGTCCGAGGCGCGCCTGCGCCGTGCCCGCTTGCGGGCGGCGCTGGGCGAACGCGCGCCCGCGCAGGAAGACCTGGCGCAGCTCGACCAGGCCTTGCCGCCTTCTTCAGCCCGACGCGCCGACATGGCCCAGGTGTATGCCAGCCTGGACCAGCCCGCTGCCGCGCTGAAGCAGTTCGACCTGTGGGTGAATGCCCACCCGCGAGACGCGCGTCTGGCGAGTGTCCTGAACGGGCGCTGCTGGTTGCGCACGCGGCTGAACCTCGACCTGCCGCTCGCGCTGCAGGACTGCAAGGACGCGGTGGACAAGGATGACGGCGCGGCCGCCCACCATGACAGCCTGGGCTGGCTCTACCTGCGCATGGGTGACGCGGCGCAGGCGCAGAAGGCCTTTGATCGCGCGCTCAAGCTGCAGGCGCCGCCCTCCGCGCTGCCCTTCTCGCTGTACGGCCGCGCCATGGCCCTGGTGCGCTTGAACGATGTCGAGGGCAGCGAGCGCGACCTCGCGGCGGCCCGCAAATTGAGGCCGCGCATCGACGACGAGATTCGCAGGCAGGGCTTTCCGTCTGCGCGCAGCACGCCGCCTGCCGCTACCCCGGGCTCTTGAGCTGACTGCTGGCGGGCGAACGCTACGATCGCCGCTCGCAAAACGTCGCAGTAGCCGATCCTCTTGATGAACCCGCCGCAGCCCGATTCGAACGACGCGCTCGCGGCCCTTCAAGCGCAGCAGCGGCTGCTGTTCGAGCACGGCCGCATCGGTGGGTGGACCCTGGGTCTTCCGGCCGGGGAGTTGACGCTCAGCGCGGCGGCCCGGCAGCTGCTGGGCAGCGTACCCGGCACCGCGCCGTCCGGCCTTGCCGACTTGCTGGCGGTGGCCGATGTCGAAGACCAGCCCGCCATCGCCCGCGCGTTCGACGAGCTGGTCAGCGCCGGGCGGCCGGTCGACCTGCTGTTCGGCACGCGCCGCTCCCGGCCCGAACCGGCGTGGTTTCGGCTGCGCGGCGCCCCGGTGCCCGGCGCGTCGCCGGCGCGGGCCGAAGGCAGCTTGCAGGATGTCAGCGCTGTGCAGCGGGCCGAGCAGGCGCACGAGGCCCTGGCCCGCCTGCGGGCCGTGCTGGCGGCCGTGCCGGACCTGTGGTTCGTGCTCGGCGAAGACGGCCGCTACCTGGAAGTCAGCCGTGCCGACCATCCCGGGCTGTCGGCACCTTGGCAGCAGGTGCGCGGCCGCGCCTTCGCTGACGTGCTGCCGTCGCGGGTGGCCGATCTGGCCGCTGCGGCGCTGCAGCGCGCACGCGCCAGCGGCGGCGTCGAGCGCATCGAGTACCGCCTGGCCACGCTCGGCGGCAGCGAGCGCGCCTTCGAGGCGCGCATCGTTGCCATGCCCGACGGCCGCTGCCTGTACCTCACCCGCGACATCACCGAGGCCCAGCAGGCCCAGCAGGCGCTGCGGGAGAGCGAGGGGCGCCTGGCCCGAGCGATGCGCGGCACCAGCGACGGCCTGTGGGAATGGGATGTGCGCACGGGGCGCGACCACCTGTCGCCGCGCTGGAAGGAGCTGCTCGGTTTCGCGCCCCATGAACTGGCCGACGTCGAGGACAGTTTCTTCAGCCGCCTGCACCCCGACGACCGCGGCCCAGTACGGGCGGCACTGCAGGCGCACTTTCGCCACGGTGCCCCCTACGACATCGAACTGCGCCTGCGCACCCGCGACGAGCAGTGGCGCTGGTTCCGCTCGCGCGGTGAGGCCGAGCGCGACGCCGCCGGCCAGGCGCTGCGCATGGCCGGCAGCATCTCCGACATCACCCTCAGCAAGCAGATCGAGGACGCGCTGCGTGACAGCCAGGCACGCGCCAGCGCGGTGGTGCAGACCGTGCCCGTGGGCATTGCGGTGGTGGGCCTGGATGACGGCGTGGTGGTCGAGGCCAATGACGAGCTCGGCCGCATCCTGGGCTGGCCACCGGGCGAGATGGTGGGGCGCAGCACGGTGGAGATCGGCGTCTGGACCGAGGCTGCGCGGCGCGGCCCCTTCGTCGAGGAGCTGCGGCGCGATGGTTGCTCCTCGCGGCCGCACGTGCTGATGCGCCACCGCAGCGGCCGCACCGTGCACGGCCGCTTGGCCTCGCAGCGGCTTGAACTGGCCGGGCAAACGCTGGTGCTCAGCGCCATCACCGACATCAGCGACCGCATGGCAGCAGAGCAGGCACTGCGCGAGCAGCGCGAGGCCTATGCGGCTATCTTCGAGGCCGCCAGCGATGCCATCGTCAGCGTCGATGCAGCGGGCCAGGTGCTGCTCTTCAACCCGGGCGCCGTGCGCATCTTCGGCGTCGAGGCCGCCGAGCTGCAGGGCCAGTCGATCGACCGGCTGCTGCCCGCGGCACACGGGCTGCGCAACGGCGAGGACATCGCCGGATTCGCGGTGTCGGCCGGCGGCCGCCGGGCGCTTGGCGCCGGCCGCGTCAAGGGCCTGCGCGCCGACGGGCAGGAACTGGACCTCGAGGCCTCTTTCTCCAAGACCCAGGTCGGGGGCCAGGTGGTTCTCACCGCGATCCTGCGCGACGTCACCGAGCGCGTGCGCGCCGAGGCCGACCTGTTGCGCCACCGTTTCGAGCTCTCGGCACTGACGCGCGAGCTGCTGGCGCAGGAAAAGCGCACCACGCAGCGGCTGGCGCAGGCGCTGCACGACCAGCTCGGCCAGACGCTGACGGCGCTGCGCCTGGCGCTGGACCGCGAGCGGCGCGCGCCAGCGGCCGACGCGGCCGACGTGGCGCTGCGCCGCGCCCAGAGCGTGGCGCTGGTCGACGAGGCGGTGCGGCAGGTGCGGCAGGTGCTGGTCGATCTGCGCCCGCCGCTGCTGGACGAAGAGGGCCTGTACGCCGCCCTCGACAACGAGGTGGCGGCACGCGCGGCGCTGCACCCGGGCATCGACCTGCTGCTCGACGGGGCGGCCGCCGCGCAATCCCGGCGCTGGCCGGCCGAGGTCGAGTACGCTTTGTTCATGATCGCCCGCGAAGCCCTGGACAACGCGCTGCGCCACGCCGGCGCCACGCTGGTGCGCGTGGCGCTGGCCGGCACCGCGGGTGGCGTGCAGATCGAGGTCGTGGACGACGGCGTCGGCTTCGCACCGGGCGCCGAGCGCGCCCGGCCAGGCCACCTGGGCCTGATCGGCATGCGCGAGCGCGCCCGCGCCATCGGCGCCACGCTGGAACTCGGCGCCGCCGCCGAGGGCGGCACGCGCCTGGGCGTGGCCTGGGCGACGCCCTCGTGACGGCGCGGCTCTACCTCGTCGACGACCACGCCGTGGTGCGCCACGGGCTGCGCGCACTGCTGGCCGAGGCCGGCCACCAGGTGCTGGGCGATAGCGGCGACCTGACGGTGGCGCTGGCCGAGGTGCAGCGTCTGCTGCCGGACGTGGTGCTCGTCGACCTCAGCCTGGGCGAGCGCTCCGGGCTGGAGCTGCTGGCCGAACTGCAGACCCGCCGCGTGCCGGTGCGTTGCCTGGTGCTGACCATGTCGGCGCAGCCGCGGCACGTGGCCAGTGCGCTGCGGCTGGGCGCTGCCGGCTACGTGCTGAAAGGCTCGCCGGCCGAGGAGCTGCTGGCTGCGATCGAGCGCGTGCAGCGCGGCGGGCGCCACCTCGGCCCGGAGGTCGGCGAGCTGGCGCTGCGCGCACTCGCCGAGCCTGCCCACGACGACCCCTTTGCGCTGCTGTCCCCGCGCGAGCGGCAGGTCGTGGTGATGGTCGTCAACGGCGGCACCAGCGCCGAAATCGCGGCCGAGCTGCGCGTCTCGGCCAAGACCGTGGACAGCTACCGCAGCCGGCTGATGGCCAAGCTGGGCGTGGGCGACATCACGGCGCTGGTGAAGCTGGCGCTGCGCCACGGGCTGGTCGACGCCGGCCCGTCCTGAGCCGGCCGGCGCTGTGCGGCGGCCGCGCGGCCGTCAAGGTTTCCCGGCACCGTTCACGGCATTGCCCGGCAGACGCCGAGCGCCGCGCTCCTTAGAGTCGGCCCCGGGGTTCATGCCCTGATACCGGCGCCGTCTGCCGGCCGAGCCAGAGCCGGAGCTGGAACCCGCGATGCTGCAACAACTGCCCACTGCCAACACGCCCGACGCCACCACGCCCGACGCCGCCGCGCGGGCAGCGCCGCGCGGCAGCGGCCCGGCGGTGGCGGTGCTGCTGCTGAGCGCCCCCTCGGTGGCCGATGCCGTGCAGGAACTGCTGCAAACCGGCGCGGTTCGCGCCCGCGTGTCGCGCACAGCCAGCCTCGGTGACGCGCTGGTTGCAGTGGCGGGCGACCCGCCCGCGCTCGCCGTCGTCGACGGCGAGCTCTGCGAGGCCCTGGAGCGCGATTTCGTCGACCACCTGCTGCGCAGCCACGCCGAGACCCGGGTGCTGCTGGTCGGCAGTGATGCCGCGGAGCCCTGGCCACACCCGCGGCTGACCCGTGTGCCGCCGCACGCCGTGCTGCCGGCCGTCACGCGTTGGCTGGTGTCGGCGGGCCGGGTCGAAGGAACGGCCCCATGACCACCACCGATGCGGCCGCGTCGGGCCCGGGCGAGCAAGGCCGCCTGCAGCTCCTGGCCGAACTCGATGTGCTCGACACCCCCGCCGACCCGGTGCTCGACGGCCTGGTGCGCTGCGCGTCGCGGTTGCTGGGCTACCCGATCGCCCTGGTCAGCCTGATCGACGAGCACCGGCAGTGGTTCAAGGCCCGGCATGGCCTGCCGCTGGGCGAGACGCCCCGCGAGTTCGCCTTCTGTGCCCATGCCATCCTCGGCGAGGGCCTGTTCGAAGTGCCCGACGCGAGCACCGACCCACGCTTCGCCCAGAACCCCCTCGTCACCGGCGACCCCCATATCCGCGCCTATGCCGGCATGCCGCTGACGGTGGCCGGGCAGCGCATCGGCACGCTGTGCCTCATCGACCGCCAGCCCCGGCAGCTGCAGGGCGACCAGGCCGACCTGCTGGCCGATATCGCCAAGGCGGTGGCGCACTGGTTCGAAAGCCGCCGCGAGCACCTCGAGCTGCAGGCCGAGCGCGTGCGTTCGTCCGACCGGCTGGCGCTGCTCGAGAAGCTGGCCGAGCAGGCGCCGGGGATGCTGTTCCAGTACCGCGTCGATGCCCGGGGCGACGCGCATTTCTCCTATGTCAGCCCGCAGGTGCGCGAGCTGTTCGCGCTCGACCCGGACGCCGTGCGCGACGACATGCGGCCCTTCCTGCAGCGCGCCCATCCCGACGACCGGGAGGGGCTGCGCGCCGTGCTGAGCGCCGCGGCCACCGACACGGCACCCTGGCGGCACGAGTTCCGCATCGAACTGCCAGGGGGCGGCTTGGGCTGGCGCTCCGTGCGTGCCGCGCCGGTGCGCCAGCGCGACGGCACGATGCTGTGGCACGGCTTCGTCGCCGACATCACCGAGCAGGCAGAAGTCGAGCAGCTGCGCCTGGACAAGCAGGCCGCGGAACAGGCCAGCCGGGAGAAGTCGGCCTTCCTCTCGCGCGTCAGCCACGAGCTGCGCACGCCGCTGAATGCGATGCTTGGCTTCACGCAGCTGCTGCAGATCGACACCGACGAGCCGCTCACGCCGCCGCAGCGCGAGCGGGTGGACCACGCGCACCGTGCAGCGCAGCTGCTGCTGGGCCTGATCAACGACGTGCTGGACATCAGCCGCATCGAGCACGGCGCGCGCCAGCTGGCGCTGCAGCCGCTGTCGGTGCACGAGCTGATCGCGGGTTGCCTGCCGATGGTGGCGCAGATGGCGGCGCAGGCGGGCGTGCTGCTGGCCTTCAGCGCGGCCGAGGGCGGCCCGGACATCGTCGTCGAAGGCGAGCGGCGTGCCCTTGAGCAGGTGTTGCTGAACCTGCTGAGCAACGGCGTCAAGTACAACCGCCGTGGCGGTACGCTGGCGGTGGCCCTGCGCGCCGACGCCCGTTCGGTGTGGATCGACGTGCGCGACCAGGGCGCCGGCCTGGATGCCACGCAGCGCGCGCGGCTGTTCCAGCCCTTCGAGCGCCTGGGCGCCGAGCATACGCAGGTCGAAGGCAGCGGTCTGGGACTGGTCATCTCGCGCCAGCTCGTCGACGCCATGGGTGGCGAGATCACCGTCGCCAGCACGCCGGGGCAGGGCAGCCGTTTCACCGTCAGGCTGCGGCGCGTCGACACGCTGCCCGCGGCCGCGGCGGCGGCGGCGGTACGCCACGCCGTCCTCGCGTCGCCACTGCGTGCCGACGGTGAAGAGATCACCGTGCTGTACATCGAGGACGACCCCGTCAACGCGCTGCTGGTGCAGGAGGCGCTGCGCTCGCGCCCGCACTGGCGCGTGGTTCACGCCGCCGATGGATGCAGCGGCCTGGCCCTGGCGCAGGCCCTGCAGCCCACGGTCGTGCTGACGGACATCAACCTGCCCGGCCTGTCGGGGCAGGCCGTGGTGCAGGCGCTGCGCCGCGACCCTGCCATCCGGCGCACGGTGTGCATCGCGCTGTCGGCCGACGCGATGGACGAGCAGGTCGTCGACGCCATGCGTGCCGGTTTCGACGACTACTGGACCAAGCCGCTGGACGTGAAGACATTGCCCGAGCGCATCGAGGCCTGGCTCGACCGCGGCGACAGCCGGCTGGCCGAGCTGGGAGCGCTGGAAGCCTGAGGAGATGACTTGAACGAGCTTCCTGCCGACTTCCGCCTGCTCGTCGTCGATGACGACCTGGCCACCATCCGCCAGCTCGGCCGCGTGCTGAGCGGCTTCGCCCAGGTCAGCTTCGCGACCAGCGGCGAGGATGCGCTGGCCATGGCGCGCGCGCAGCGGCCCGACCTGATCCTGCTTGACGCCGAGATGCCCGGCCTCAGCGGCTTCGAGGTCTTCGAGGTGTTGCGCGCCGACCCGCAGACGGCGGCCGTGCCCGTGGTCTTCGCCACCAGCCACACCCAGCCCGATATCGAGGCCGCCGCGCTGCGCATGGGCGCGGCCGACTTCATCGCCAAGCCGCTGGTGCCCTCGCAGGTGCTGGCGCGGGTGCGCCGCCAGCTGCAGCGGCGCCAGCGCCCGGCGCCGGCTGAAGAATCGGCCGGGCAGGTGCCACGCGTGCTCATCGTCGACGACGACCCGGCGGCCACCCAGCTGCTGCAAAGCCTGCTGGCCGACGTTGGTGACTGCTACTTCGCCGCTGACGGCGCGCGCGCGCTGGAGATGGCCGCCGAACTGCAGCCCGACCTGCTGCTGCTGGACATCGACATGCCTGGCGTCGACGGCTTCGAGGTCTGCCGCCGCGCCAAAGCCCACCCGTGCGCCCAGAGCTTGTCGGTCGCCTTCGTCACCCGGTACACCGACGCCGAGCAC
>JANMMD010000372.1:0-5555 GCA_031372905.1 Betaproteobacteria bacterium | reverse complement strand
TTGCTGGCGAGGGCCATGCCCAGGGCGGCGCTGATGCTGGTGCTGCTGTGTGCCGTACCGAAGGTGTCGTATTCGCTCTCGTCGCGGCGCGGGAAGCCCGCCACGCCGCCCAGCTGTCGCAGCGTGTGCATCTGGTCGCGGCGGCCCGTCAGCACCTTGTGCGGGTAGGTCTGGTGGCCCACGTCCCAGACGATACGGTCGTTGGGCGTGTTGAACACGTAGTGCAGCGCCACGGTGAGTTCCACCGTACCCAGGTTGCTGCCGAGGTGGCCGTTGCCGGTCTCGCTGACGGTCTTCAGCACGAAGGCGCGCAACTCGCGGGCGAGCAAGGGCAGCTCACCGCGGCTGAGCCTGCGCAGGTCGGCCGGGCTGTCGATCTTGTCGAGCAATGTCTTCATCTCAGTGTTCTCGCTCCACCACCTTGTCGGCCAGCACCACCAGCCGGTCTGCCGCGGCACCCAGACCACTGCGGTCCAGCGCGGCTTGTGCCTGCAGGCGCAGTTCCTGCGCATGCCGGCGCGCTGCCTCCAGACCCATCAGTGAGACATAGGTGGGCTTGTTGTGGTCCTGGTCCTTGCCGGCGGTCTTGCCCAGCGTTTCGGAAGCCTGGGTCACGTCCAGGATGTCGTCGACGACCTGGAAGGCCAGGCCGATGGCCGCGCCGTAGTCGCCCAAAGCGCGCCAGGCCTGCGGGCTGCAAGGTCCACAGGCGGCACCCATCTGCACGCTGGCCTGCAACAGGGCGCCGGTCTTGCGGCGATGCATGTCGCGCAAAGCGTCCTCGTTCAATGCCCGGCCGATGCTGGCCAGGTCGATGGCCTGCCCGCCGGCCATGCCGGTGTGGCCGGCCGAGCGCGCCAGCAGCGCGCACAGGCGCGCTTGCAACGCCGGCGGCAGGCCGGTGATGTCAGCACCGTCGAGGTCGGGCGTCAGTACCTCGAAGGCCAGGGCCTGCATCGCATCGCCGGCCAGCATGGCCTGCGCCTCGCCGTATTTCACGTGCACGGTGGGCTTGCCGCGCCGCAGCACGTCGTTGTCCATGCAGGGCATGTCGTCGTGCACCAGGCTGTAGGCGTGGATGAGCTCGACCGCCACCGCCGCGCGCATCGCGGCCGCGCTGCTGCCAGCCACCGCCTCGCAGGCGGCCATCACCAGCAGGGGCCGAAGACGCTTGCCGCCGTCCAGCACGCCGTAGCGCATGGCCTCGCCCAGGCCGGCAGGCGCACTGGCCGGCACCCAGGCTTCGAGCGCCTGCTCCACCGCTGCCAGCTGGACCTGCGCCCAGGCATCGAACTCGGCATGTGTCATGTCGGCGCCCAGGCCTTGAGCTGGCCGTCTTCCAGCACCTTCACCTGCTCTTCCACTGCCTGCAGGCGGCTGCGGCAGAAGGCCAGCAGCTCAGCGCCGCGGCGGTAACCGTCCAGCAGTTCATCCAGCGGCAGCTGGCCCCCTTCCATCTGCACCACCAGGCGGTCCAGCTCGGCCAGCGCTTGTTCGTACGTGGCGGGGTCCTTGGGGGTGTGGGCAGGGCTGCGGGGCATTTCCGATGGTGAAACAGGGCGGCCCATTCTAGTCAGGCGCGGCTGACACCCAAGCGGGCGAGTCACAGCCAGGTGTCCCCCCGGGTACGGCCGGCTAGAATCGCGCCCTCTTCCGGGTCGGCCCCCCGCTGGCCCGGAAGTTTTTCTTTGTCCATTTCGTTGCCGCCCGCGGGGCCACCGGGCGGCAGGGTCGATGTCCTTGACGAGGAGGATCCATTCGGATCATGTCGGACCTGAGCACCAGTCTCGAAGCTCTTGAGCGCAGCCGCACTCAACTTTCTGTTTCCAGCTACTTCGATGAGAGCCTGTTCCGCCGCGAACTTGAGCTCATCTTTCAGCACGCACCCCGCTACCTGGGGCACGAATTGGCCGTGCCCGAGGTCGGCGACCATCTGGCGTTGGTGCAGGAAAGCGAAGGTCGCGCCCTGGTGCGCACGAAGGACGGCATCGAGCTGATCTCCAACGTGTGCCGCCACCGCCAGGCCATCATGCTGAAGGGCCGCGGCAACACGGGCAAGAACGTCGTCTGCCCGCTGCACCGCTGGACCTACGACCTGCACGGCGCCCTGGTCGGCGCGCCGCATTTCGACCACGACCCCTGCCTGAACCTGCGCAACTACCCGGTGCAAAGCTGGAACGGGCTGTTGTTCGAGCACAACGGCCGCGCCGTGGCCACGGACCTGGCCTCGCTCGGCGCCCAGGGCACGTCCAGCACGGCGGCGCAACTCGACTTCAGCGGCTATGTCTTCGACCGCGCCCACCTGCACGAGTGCGACTACAACTGGAAGACCTTCATCGAGGTCTACCTCGAGGACTATCACGTCGGGCCCTTCCACCCGGGCCTGGGCCGCTTCGTCAGCTGTGAAGACCTGAGCTGGGAGTTCGGTCAGCACCACTCGGTGCAGACCGTGGGCGTGAACAAGGCGCTGGTCGACCCGGCCAGGGTGGCGGGCTCGCCCGCCTACCAGCGCTGGCACGAGGCGGTGCAGAAGTTCCGCAATGGCGAGCCGCCCGAGCAAGGCGCCATCTGGCTGACCTACTACCCCACGGTGATGGTCGAGTGGTACCCGCATGTGCTGGTGGTGAGCACGCTGTTCCCGCAGGGGCCGCAAAAAACGCTGAACCTGGTGGAGTTCTTCTACCCCGAGGAGATCAGCGCCTTCGAGCGCGAGTTCGTCGACGCCCAGCAGGCCGCCTACATGGAAACCTGCGTCGAGGACGACGAGATCGCGCTGCGCATGGACGCCGGCCGCAACGCGCTGCTGCTGCGCGGCGACGACGACGCCGGCCCCTACCAGAGCCCGATGGAAGACGGCATGCAGCACTTTCACGAGTGGTACCGGCGCGAGATGGGCACGCCGCCCGGCCGACCTTGAGGGCATGCCCTTGACGGTTGGTGCGGCGGCGGTGGCATCGTGAGCGTGCCGCCGCCGGTCTACATGCTGGGCGCGTCGCTGCTGTTTGCGCTGATGGCGGCCTGCGTGAAGCTGGCCTCGGTGCAGTACAGCGCCGGCGAGATCGTCTTCTACCGCTCGCTCATCGGCCTGGTGCTGATGGCTGCCGCGCTGCGCGGCCGCGGCATCTCGTGGCGCACCCCGGTTCCGGCCATGCACTTCTGGCGCAGCTTGAGTGGCACGGTGGCGCTGTGCCTGTGGTTCTATGCGGTGGGCGTGCTGCCACTGGGCACCGCGATGACGCTGAACTACACGGCGCCGGTGTGGATCGCGCTGTTCCTCATCGGCGGCAGCGTGATGCTGGCGCCGGGCCGGGTCAGCATCGACGGCCGCCTGGTAGCTACGGTGCTGATCGGCTTTGCCGGCGTGGCCCTCGTGCTCAAGCCCACGCTCGACCCGCAGCAGATGTGGGGCGGCGTGCTGGGCCTGCTGTCGGGCGTGATCTCCGCAGTGGCCTACCTGGGCGTGACGGCCCTGGGCCGCGCCGGCGAGCCCAGCGAACGCGTGGTGCTGTATTTCTCGGCCAGCGGCGTGGTGGCGGGTGTGGGGCTGGCGCTGCTGTCGGGGCCGCTGCACGGCCACACGCTGCGCGGGCTCTTGCTGCTGGCGGCCACCGGCGCACTGGCCACCGGCGCTCAGTGGCTGATGACGCGCGCCTACACGTCGGGCGCCACACTCGGCATCGCCACGCTGCAGTACCTGGGCATCGCCTACGCCTTCGTGCTGGGCGTCTGGCTGTTCGACGACCCCATCACGCCGACGGCCCTGGCCGGCATGGCATTGATCATCGGGGCCGGCGTCGCCGCCACGCTGCTGCGCGGGCGCCCGCAGCGCGAAGACGCCGCGCCGACGGAAACCTGAACCCTGACTTGCGGAGCAAACACCCATGGCCCACACCACGCTGATTTCCGCCGCTGAACTGCTCGCCCTGCAGGCGGCCGGCACGCCGCTGGTGCTGCTGGACTGCGGCTTCGACCTTGCCGACCCTGAAGCCGGTGCGCGCGCCTATGCCGCCGGCCACCTGCCGCGCGCCATCTACGCCCACCTCGAACGCGACCTCGCAGGCGCCAAGACCGGCACCAACGGCCGCCACCCCTTGCCCGACCGCGCCGCCTGGGCCGCCACTGCAGGCGCCTGGGGTGTGGCGCCGGGCGTGCAGGTGGTGGCCTACGACGCCATGGGCGGCCCGTATGCCGCGCGCGCGTGGTGGCTGCTGCGCTGGCTTGGCCACACCGCGGCGGCGGTGCTGGATGGCGGCCCGGCGGCCTGGCGCGCCGCAGGCGGTGGCTTCAGCACCGACGTGCCGGCAGTGCAGCAGCAGCCGCCCTACCCCGCTGCCGCGCCGGCGATGCCCACCATCGACGCCGGCACACTGTCGGCACGCATCGGTGCGCTGGCGGTCCTCGATGCGCGCGCCGGAGAACGTTTCCGCGGCGAGGTGGAACCGCTGGACCCGGTGGCCGGCCACATCCCGGGCGCCAGGCTGCGGTTCTTCAAGGACAACCTCAGCGACAGCGGCTGCTTCAAGCCCGCTGCGCAGTTGCGCAGCGAGTTCGAAGCGCTGCTGGCACACACCCCGGGTGCGGAGGTGGTGCAGCAATGCGGCTCGGGCGTCACCGCCTGCCACAACCTGCTGGCCATGGCCCATGCCGGCCTGGGCGACAGCACGCTCTACCCGGGTTCGTGGAGCGAGTGGTGCAGCGACCCGGCAAGACCCGTGGCCCGCGGCGCCTGAATGCCCCAGGGCTTGCGCGGGCGCACGGCAATGGTGCTCCCGACAGGCGCACACTCCGCACCAGGGCAGCAACGGGCTGCCCGCCACAGGAGCCCCCATGTACCAGCGCATCCTCTTCCCGACCGACGGATCCGAGATCACCGCCAAGGCCCTGACGCATGCCTTGGGCCTGGCCAAGCTGACCGGCGCCGAACTCTGCGTGTTGGCCGTCAAGGAGCCCTTCCCCTACAGCGCCATCTCCGAGATGCAGCCGGTACCGCCGCAGGAGTTCTTCGACGCCCAGGAGCGCGTGGCAGCGGCACGTGTGAAGAGCGTGTCGGACGCCGCTGCCGCGGCCGGCGTGAAGACCAGCGGCCACACGGTGGAGGCCCTGCACCCCTGGGAGGCCATCCTCGACCACGCGAAGAATCGCAACTGCGACGTCGTCGTGATGGCGTCGCACGGCCGCCGCGGCGTCAGCGCGCTGCTGCTCGGCAGCGAGACTCAGAAGGTGCTGACCCACAGCACGCTGCCGGTGCTGGTTGTCCGCTGAGCGCGGCCTGGCTAGTGGCTGCCGTGCAGCCCGGCAGTGGCCAGCAGCACCAGCGCCAGGCCGGCGCCCAGCCAGCTGATCTGTGTGGCCGTTTCACGCCAGCTCAGGCGCTGCTGCAGTTGCGGCAGCAGGTCGGCCACGGCCACGTAGATGAAGCTGCTGGAGGCCACCACCAGCATGTAGGGCAGCACCTCGTCCCAGGTGCCCACGAGGAAGTAGCCCAGCACGCCGCCCAGCACGGCCGCCAGGCCTGACAGCGCGTTGAAGAGCAGCGCCTTGCGGCGCGAGAAGCC
>JANMMD010000353.1:0-22579 GCA_031372905.1 Betaproteobacteria bacterium | reverse complement strand
CGTGGCGGCGCGGAACAGCACCGCCTGGCGCCGCAGCAGGATGCCGGCTTCGCGCTCGGCCAGCACGGCATCGGCGACGCCGCGCGCCTCGGCGGCTTCGTCGGCCACCGTCACCAGGCGTGGGCGTGGGCCGTCGGCACGGGCGCTCCACAGCTTGAGCGCATGGCCGTCGGCGGCCTGGGCAATGACGGCGTTGGCCGCGGCCAGGATGGCCGGCGTGCAGCGGTAGTTCTGCGTCAGCGTCAGCACCTGCGCCGGCGGCGTGCAGCGGCCGGGCAGGGCGCGCAGGTGCTCGGGGCTGGCACCGCGAAAGGCGTAGATGGCCTGCGCATCGTCGCCCACGGCCGTCAGGCCCAGACCGCCAGGGCGCAGCGCATGGAGGATGTCGGCCTGCAGCGCGTTGATGTCCTGCACCTCGTCCACCAGCACGTGGTCGAACCGGGATTGCAGCTTGGCCGCGGTGGCGGGGTGTTGCAGCAGGTGCCACCAGGCCAGCAGCAGGTCGTCGAAATCCAGCGCGTGCTGCGCCGCCTTGGCCTGCGCATAGGCGGCGAACAGCGCACCCAGGGCCGCTTCGTGCACGGCGCACCACGGGAAGTGCTGCGCCAGCACCTCGGCCAAGGGCGCCTGGGTGTTGACACAGCGTGAGTGGATGGCCAGGCAGGTGCCGGCCAGGGGAAAGCGCAGGCGGCCCGTGGTCTCGGCCTGGCCCTGTTGCTGGCGCACCTGGCCGAGCAGGTCTTCGGCATCGGCGCGGTCGAGCACGGTGAAGCCTTCGGCCAGGCCGACATGGCGTGCCTCTTCACGCAGCAGCCGCGCAGCGATGCCGTGGAAGGTGCCGCACCACGGCAGCTGCGGCGGCGCCACGGACGCCGGCAAACCGGCCAGGCGGTGCATCAGCCGGCCGGCGCGCTGGGCCATCTCGAAGGCCGCACGGCGTGAAAAGGTCACCAGCAACAGCCGCTGCGCGTCGGCCCCCTGCTGCACCAGCCAGGCCACGCGCGTGGCCAGCGTCATGGTCTTGCCGGTGCCCGCGCCAGCCAGCACCAGCAGGGCCGGATGCAGATGCGGATGCGGGTGCAGCTGTTGTCGCGCATGCAGTGCGGCGGCACGCTGCTCGGCGTTCAGGCCGGCCAGGGTGGCGATGTCATCGCCCGTGGACGCCACGTGAACGGCAGGCGGCAGTAGGGCGGGTAGAGCGTCGGCCATGCCGGACTGTATGCCCGTCCAGCATCCGTGCCTTCCTGACCGTGGCGATTTCAGATGCGATAGTCGGCACTGTCGGCATCCTGCAAAGGTGCCCCGGCCGAAGGAGACTTGTTTGAGCATACGGACCCGGCTCATGTTGCTGGCAATGCTGCTGACGGTGTTGCCGGCGCTGTGGCAGGTGGGGCGCTTCCTGCAGGAACGGCACAGCACCATCGAAGCCGACTCGGCGCGGCTGCAGTTCATCGCGCAGCGCCAGGCCGAAGCCATCGATGAGCGCATCCAGGGCACGTCGCAATTGCTGTTCGGCCTGGCGCGTGCGCGAGATCTGGATACCGCCGACCGCGAGGCATGCTCGCGCTTCCTGTCTCAGGTGCGCGAAGCCCATCCGCAGTACACCGGCATCCTGACCGTGCTGCCCAGCGGGCGCCTGTTCTGCGATTCGCTGAACAGCGGGCGCGAGCTCGACCTGCGCGACCGGGCCTACTTCCAGGCTGCCTCGGCACAGCGCGACGGCGTGGCGCTGGAGCCGGTGTTCGGCCGCCTCACCGGCACCGCGGTGCTGCAGGTGGCGCACCCGGTGCGCACGGCGCAGGGCGAGCTGCGCTTCGTGCTGCTGGCCTCGCTGAACCTGCAGATGCTGGCGCAGCGCACATCCTTTTCGGTGCCCGGCGCCGGCTTGCTGATGCTGAACCTACAGGGCCAGGTGATGGCCAACTCGCGGCCCGACAGCCCGCACCTCAAACCCGGTGCCCGGGCCGAGCCCGAGGGCCTGCGCGCCCTGGCTGCCGGGCAGGGCGCCCGCACGCAGGACATCACCGGCCCGGATGGCGTGACGATGGTGTGGGTGCGTGCCGAATTGCCGGCTCTGGCGCCGGCGCGGCTGCAGGTGCTGGCCGGCGTGCCGCGGCAGTCGCTGGTGGCTGGCGCCGACCGCCGTCTGGCGCAAGACCTGGGCGTGCTGGCCGCAGTGGCGCTGGCGGTCTTCCTCGGGCTGTGGCTGCTCAGCGAGCGCGCCATACGCCGGCCCGTCGCACGCCTGTCGGGCATGGCCGAAGAACTGGCCGCGGGCAATCTCGCGGCGCGCATCGAGCCGCCGATTCCCGGTGGCGAACTCGGCGCACTGGTGACGGTGCTGAACCATACGGCGGCATCGCTGCAGCAGCAGCGCCAGGACATCGATGAACTCAACGAGCGCCTGCGCCGCGCACAGCGCCTGGAGGCGGTGGGCCAGCTCACCGGTGGTGTTGCGCACGACTTCAACAACCTGCTCACCGTGGTGCTGGGCAATGCCGAGTTGCTGGTCGAGCTGAACGAGGCCAACCCGCAGCAGCGCAAGCTGGCCGAGATGGTCAGTGCCGCGGCGCAGCGCGGCGCCGAACTCACCCAGCGCCTGCTGGCGTTCGCGCGCAAGCAGGCGCTCGTGCCCAAGGTGGTGGCCTTGAACCCGCTGGTGGCAAGCCTGGACCCGCTGCTGCGGCGCACCTTGGGCGAGCACATCGAGATCGAACTGATACGCGCAGCCGGTTTGTGGCCGGCTCTGGTCGACCCCGGGCAGCTGGAAAACGCCTTGCTCAACCTGTGCCTGAACGCGCGCGACGCGATGCCCGGCGGCGGCCGCCTGACGCTGGAAACCGCCAATGCCCGGCTCGACGCCGACTACGCCGCCGCGCACATCGACGTGCAGCCGGGCCAGTACGTGATGGTGGCGGTGTCGGACACCGGCAGCGGCATCGCTCCTGAACACCTGAAGCGGGTCTTCGAGCCCTTCTTCACCACCAAGGCCACGGGCAAGGGCACGGGCCTGGGCTTGTCGATGGTTTATGGCTTCGTCAAGCAGTCGGCCGGCCACGTGGCGGTCTACTCCGAGCTGGGGCAGGGCACCACGGTGCGGGTGTACCTGCCGCGCGCCAGTGCCGAAGACGCCGCGGCGGGCGGTGGTGTCGAAGACGAAGCGGCAGCCTCTGCGGCGCTGGTGGGCGGCACCGGCATCGTGCTGCTGGTGGAAGACGACGCCGACGTGCGCGCCTATGCGCTGTCGCAGCTGCGGGGCTTCGGCTACACCGTCATCGAAGCGGCAGACGGTCCCTCGGCGCTGGCCATCCTGCAGCAGCGCAGCGACATCGACCTGCTGTTCACCGACATCGTGATGCCGGGCGGCATGAACGGCCGCGTGCTGGCCGATGCGGCGCGCCGGCTGTATCCGAACCTGCGCGTGCTCTACACCTCCGGCTACACCGAAAACGCCATCGTGCACCATGGCCGACTGGACGAAGGCGCGCGGTTGTTGGGCAAACCCTACCGCCGTGGCGACCTGGACCGCGCCGTGCGGGCCGCCCTGGCAGAAGGCAGGCACGAGAAGCCCGGGTGATGGGGAATGGGCATGACAGCCCCCGCTGGCCTGCCCGGCAGGACTCGAACCTGCGACCCCCAGCTTAGAAGGCTGGTGCTCTATCCAGTTGAGCTACGGGCAGTAGCCGCAGATTCTAGGAGCGTGGCCCGTACTGCCCCTGGCCGAACAGCGTTTCGCGCGCCTTGTCGTCGGTGAGCGGCTTGCGCAAGTCGGCCAGCACCTCGACACCGCGTTTCACGGCGGGGCGGGCCGATACCTCATCGAACCAGCCCTTGAGATGCGGAAAGTCGTTCCAGGCTATGCCCTGGTTCTTCCAGCTGCGCACCCACGGAAAGATGGCGATGTCGGCAATGCCGTAATCGGGGCCACCGATGTACCTGCTTTTCGCCAGGCGCTTGTTCATCACGCCGTAGAGGCGCTGCGCTTCATGCGTGTAGCGATCCACCGCGTAGGGAATTTTCTCCGGTGCGTAGATGCGGAAGTGGTGGGCCTGGCCCAGCATCGGCCCGACGCCACCCATCTGGAACATCAACCACTGCAGCACTTCGTACCGGGCCGCCAGGTCTTCAGGCAGAAAGCGCCCGGTCTTGGCCGCGAGATACAGCAGGATGGCACCGCTCTCGAAGAGGCTGATGGGCTGGCCGCCAGGGCCCCCGGGGTCGGTGATGGCCGGGATCTTGTTGTTCGGGCTGATGGCCAGGAACTCGGGCTTGAACTGCTCGCCGGTGCCTATGTTGACCGGGTGCGGGCGGTAGGGCAGGCCGCACTCTTCCAGCATGATGTGGACCTTGTGGCCGTTCGGCGTGGGCCACGAATACACTTCGATCATGGGTGCACCTCGTTGATCCTCTGACGAGCACCCAGACCAGCCCCCAGCAGGCCCAGGGTGGGCAACCCTCGCGAAGACTCTAAACCATGCTCGACGGCATCAAGCGCTTGTTCTCTGCAGGCCCGGCAGCCGCCCCCGATGGCTGGGACGGCGTGGGGCCCTGGGCCAAGTCCAAGCAGTACGCTTTCCGCGCCGTGCAGGAAGAGGGCTTCGTCATCGACGGCCGCCTCGGCGCCACGCCGTGGCGGCTGGAGTGGGGGCCGTCACACCGCCCCTACATCCAGGGCCATGAGCTCAGGCTGCGCGCCGAGCTGGGCCTGTCCTCAGACCTGCAGGTGGTTGTGATGAACCGCTCCCTGCAGGAATCGATGGAGAAGGCGGTCTTCGACCAGTACGTCGAAGGCGTGCAGACGCGCATCGACAACCAGACGCCGCCGGAGATGCGCTGGCTGGTGATGTTCCCCAAGCTCGCAGGCAACGACATGCCGCTGCTGCGCGACCGCTATTGCGCCTTGGGCAGCGTGCAGAGCTGGCTGCGCCACTGGCTGGATGGCGCGCTCACCCAGAGCCTCGCCGCGGTGCGCACGGAACCCGACGTGCCGCTGGTGCTGATGATCGGCCGCGGCCGGCTGATGCTGCGCACGGCGGTGCTCGACGCCGATGTGGCCACGCTGCAGGGCTGGGTGCGCCTCTTCGAGGTTGCGATGCGCGAGGCTCGCCGCGTGGCCACCGAGCACAGCGATTCGGTGGCGCCGAGCACGCAGCCCAGCCTGTGGCAGACCAGCGCGCTGCCGGGCGACGAGCGGGACAAGTAGAGCCCCCACCTGACTGCGTTCGCTGCCCCCCGAGGGGGCTCTTGCAGCGGGCCGGCAGAGCCGGTTCCGCGCAGGGACTCGATCAACTGAGCGTCAACTTGCCGAGTTCGATCTTCGCGATTGCGTTGCGGTGCACTTCGTCCGGGCCGTCGGCAAAACGCAGCGTGCGGGCGCTGGTGTAGAAGCCGGCCAGCGGTGTGTCCTGGCACATGCCGGCGCCGCCGAAGACCTGCATCGCCCAGTCGATCACCTGGCAGGCCATCGTGGGCGCCACCACCTTGATCATCGCGATCTCGGCCTTGGCGCTCTTGTTGCCGGCCATGTCCATCATCCAGGCCGCCTTCAGCGTCAACAGACGCGCCTGGTCGATCTTGCAGCGCGCCTCGGCAATGCGCTCCAGCGTCACGCCCTGCTGCGAGATCGGCTTGCCGAAGGCCACGCGTTGCGTGGCACGTTCGCACATCAGCTTCAGCGCGCGTTCGGCCAGGCCGATCAAACGCATGCAGTGATGGATGCGGCCCGGCCCGAGGCGACCCTGCGCGATCTCGAAGCCGCAACCTTCGCCGAGCAGGATGTTGCTGACCGGCACGCGCACGTTCTTGAAGTCGACTTCCATGTGGCCGTGCGGCGCGTCGTCGTAGCCGAAGACGGTGAGCGGGCGCAGGATGGTGATGCCCGGCGTGTCGCGCGGCACCAGCACCATGCTCTGCTGCGAGTGGCGCGGCGCGCTCTTGTCGGTCTTGCCCATGAAGATGAAGATCGCGCAGCGCGGGTCGCCGGCGCCGCTGGTCCACCACTTGCGGCCATTGATGACGTACTCGTCGCCCTCGCGGCGGATGTCGGCTTCGATGTTGGTGGCGTCCGATGAGGCCACCGCCGGCTCGGTCATCGCGAACGCGCTGCGGATCTCGCCGTTCAGCAGTGGCTCGAGCCAGCGCTTCTTGTGCTCGGCCGTGCCGTAGCGCGCGATCGTCTCCATGTTGCCGGTGTCGGGCGCCGAGCAGTTGAAGACCTCGGGGCTCCAGGGCACCGCGCCCATGATCTCGGCCAGCGGCGCGTAGTCCTGGTTGCTCAGGCCAAAGGTGAACTCGGCGGCGGCACCCTGCCGCTGCGAGCCGTCGGCGCTGGGCGGCAGAAACAGGTTCCACAGGCCCAGGGCCCGCGCCTTGGGCTTGAGCTGCTCGATCACCTGCAGCGGCGTCCAGCGTTTGCCGGCCTGGGTATTGGCCTCGATCTCGGCCTCCCACGCGGCCTCGGCCGGGTAGACATGTTCGGCCATGAAGGCATTCAGGCGCGCCTGCAGGTCTTGGGTTTGGGGTGAGTAGCTGAAGTCCATCGGAGTCTCCGTCGTGTCGTGTCGTTGGGTGTCGTTTCGGGCGGGAGCGAGGCGCGCGCTCAGCCTGCGCCGTGTTCGTGGGCCTGCGCGAACTTCCAGGCCATCTCGGCGAGTGAGCGTGTGGCGGCACCGCTGGCGCGTGCCTGCGCGCTGCTGGCCGTGCCGTCGACCACGCGCTTGGCAATGCCTTGCATGATGCTGGCCAGGCGGAACAGGTTGTAGGCGAGGTAGAAGTTCCACTCGGCCTTCAGCGCAGCCACACCGTGGCGGCCCGTGCGCTCGCAGTAACTGGCGATGTAGTCGTCCTCCGAGGGGATGCCCAGTGCCGCGTGATCGAGCCCGCCGATGCCGCGGAAGACACCGGGCGGAATGTGCCAGGCCATGCAGTGATAGCTGAAGTCGGCCAGCGGGTGGCCCAGCGTCGAGAGCTCCCAGTCCAGTACCGCGATCACGCGCGGCTCGGTGGCGTGGAAGACGAGGTTGTCGAGACGAAAATCGCCATGCACGATGGCCGGCGCGCTGCCGTCCAGTGCGCCGGGCGGCAGGCGCCTCGGCAGCCATTCGATGAGGCGCTCCATCTCGGCGATGTTCTCCGTCACGCTGGCCAGGTACTGCTTGCTCCAGCGACCGATCTGGCGTTCGAAGTAGTTGCCGGGCTTGCCGTAATCGGCCAGGCCTGCAGCGGCCACGTCCACGCTGTGCAGCGCGGCGATGACACGGTTCATCTCGTCGTAGATCGCACCGCGCTCGGGCGGCGTCATGCCGGGCAGCGACTGGTCCCACAGCACGCGGCCGGCCATGAAACCCATGACGTAGAAGGCGCGGCCGATGACGTTTTCGTCCTCGCACAGCAGCAGCATCTGCGGCACCGGCACGGCGCTTGTCTGCAGGCCCTGCATGACACGGAATTCGCGCTCGATGGCATGCGCCGAGGGCAACAGCTTCGCCGCCGGTCCGGGCTTGGTGCGCATCACATAAGCGCGGCCCGGAGTCAGCAGCTTGTAGGTCGGGTTGCTCTGGCCGCCCTTGAACTGCTCGACGCTGAGCGGGCCGGCAAAGCCCTGCAGCGTGCGCTGCAGGTGCGCCTGCAAGGCAGCGACGTCGAAGGCGTGGCTTTCGGCCACGGGTTTGGTGCCGGTGAAGTGTTCCATGGGGGTCAGCTCTTGTGCGTCACTTGTCGGCCAGGGCCATCAGCTTGTCGCGCGACAGCACCACCAGCCGGGTGGGTTCCACGCGTACCGCGCCCTCGCGTTCGAAACCCTTGAGCTCCTGGTTCACGCGCTGGCGTGATGCGCCCAGCAGTTGCGCCAGATCCTCCTGCGCCAGCGCCAGACCGATGCGGATTTCCTCGCCCTGTTCGACGCCGTAGCTCTTGGCCAGCAGCAGCACCTGGCGCGCCAGCCGAGCCTGCAAGGGCCGCGTGTTGATGTCTTCGAGCTGGTCGAACATCAGGCGCAAACGCCGGCAGTTCAGCCGCAGCAGCGCTTCGTAGAGCTCGACATGCTGGGCCAGCAGTTCCTTGAAGTCGACCTTGCGCACCACCAGCAGTGTGGTCACCCCGTGCGCATCGGCATCGTGGGTGCGCGGCAGGCCGTCGAAGAGCGCGATATCCCCGAACCAGGTGCCGGGCTCGACATAGGTCAGCGTGATCTGCTTGCCCGACAGCGCCACCGAGCTGATGCGCACTGCCCCGCGCGCCACGCCGCACCACTCTTGCGCCGGCGTGCCACGTGAGGCCAGCGGGTCGCCATCGCTCAGGCGCCGCACATGGGAGCGGGCGAGGATGGCGCGTTGTAGCGCCGGTGAGAGCTTGCTGAACCACGCGCCCGATTCGATGTTGTGCTGTTCGTCGAGTGTAAGAACGGGGGTATTCATGGCTTGTCTCGGTTGCGACAGGCGCGCGACGATGGCGGCCGCACTGTTCTTGGCCGCTGCCTTGTGGCGGCGGCCGTTACCGGAAGACTACGCCATGCCCACCCCGGCCCTGCACATTCCTTGCATCAAGCACACCTGCAGCTTTGCCGAATGGCAACTGCGCGTCGATCTCGCCGCTGCCTACCGCATGGTGGCGATGTTCGGCTGGGACGATCTCGTCTTCACGCACATCAGCGCCCGCGTGCCCGGGCTCGGTGGCGAGCACACGGGGGAGTTCCTCATCAACCCTTACGGCTTGATGTTCGAGGAAATCACCGCCAGCAGCCTGGTGAAGGTGGACGCATCGGGCCGCAAGCTGCAGGACAGCGCCTTCGAGGTGAACCCGGCGGGCTTTGTCATCCACAGTGCCGTGCACGCCGCACGCCATGACGCGGGCTGCGTGCTGCACGTGCACACACCGAACGGCATCGCGGTGTCGGCGCAGCAGGGCGGCGTACTGCCGATTTCGCAGCAATCGATGTTCGTGCTGACGTCACTGGCCTATCACGACTACGAAGGCGTGGCGCTGCGCGACGACGAGAAGCCGCGCCTGGTGGCGGATCTTGGCGAGAAGACCTACCTGATGCTGCGCAACCACGGCCTGCTGACGGTGGGCAGCAGTGTGGCCGAGGCCTTCCAGGCGATGTACCTCTTCGAGACCGTCTGCATGATCCAAGTGCGCGCGCAGGCCGGTGGCGGGCCGTTGAAGCACATCGAGCCCGGCATCGTCGCCACCGCGCGCCAGCAGGCCCGTGAGGTGACACGCGGCCTTGGCGCCAATCTCGTCTGGCCCGGCCTGTTGCGCCGGCTCGACCGCCGCTTGCCGGGGTACGACGCCTGAGCCAGGCACACGGTCGGTACCCGCGCCGCGCAGGGCCGCAGCGCAGCCGTGGCAAGCGCCACGCTTTGCTCGCGCTCCTCGCCGGTGGCGTGGTGGCCGCGTGCTAGAGTCGATTTCCACTCTGTGCCCACGTCTGCCCTTGTCCCCTGCATGTCCTTCTCGCGACGCTGTTCGCCGTTAGTCATTGCAGGTCTTGCTGCGGCCGTGGCGCTTGATGCGCCCGCCGCCGGCCTTTCGGCAGCCGCCACCAGCGCGGTGCTCGGCCAGCCACTGGATTTCGCGGTGCAGGTGCGTTTGCAACCCGGCGAAACGCTGACGCAAGAATGCGTCACCGCCGAAGTCACGGTCGGTGACCGCCGCGTGCCACCACCGCTCGTTCGTGCATTGCTGCTGCCCGCGGGAACGGACGCCGCGCGCATACGCATCACCACCGATCAGGCCATCGATGAACCGGTGGTGGGCGTGCTGGTCAACGCCGGCTGCGCGTCGGCCCGTTTCACGCGTCGCTTTGTCGTGCTGGCAGACCCGCCCTTCGAGATGGCTCCGGCGGCAAGCGCTGTCGCGGCGCAGCAGGTGCTCGCGCAGCCCGCGCAGGCACTGGCGCCGATAGCGGTGCCGTCTGGGGGCGAGGCGGCGGCGTCTGCTGGCGCGGCTCTGGCAGGCGGCGCCTCGGCCGCTGGTTTGCGCCTGGCCCCGGCTCGCACCGCCGGCCCCGCGGAAACGGCAGAAGCGCGCCAAGCGCGAGAAGCGCGTCGCAATGCGCAACGCCTGGCTCGCGCCGAACGCCGTGCTGCGGCGGCTGCAGCGGCGCGGACGGCAGCACCGCGTGCCGAGCCGTCAGCGGTCGCGGCCGCTGCGCCGCGCCTGCGGCTGGAGGTGGTGGAACCCGCATCCGGCGCCGCCACGGGGGGCGTCGAGGCTGCGTTGCAGGCTGTGGCCGAAGCCGCGTCGGCGGCGCGCGCCGCGGCCTCGGCGGCTTCGTCCGCGGCACTGCGCATTGCCACCCTGGAGCGCACAGTGGCCGAGCTGCGTGGTGAAGCCAACGCCGGGCGCGACGGCGCTGTCGAGCTGCGCACGCGCCTGGCTCGCGCCGAGCAGGCCAGCCGCTGGACCACGCCGCTGCTGGCCCTGGTGCTTCTGATGACGGCGTTGGCGGCCTGGCTGGCCTGGCGCTTGAATGGCGCCGAGCGCTCGCGCCAGCGTGGCTGGCAGACGCCTGCAGCCGCCGCCGAAGCGCCGAGCTCGGTGCTCACGCCCAGCAAGCTGCCGACGGCGCCGATTCCTTTCGTCAACTCGGAAATCAAGCTGCCGCCATCGGCCGGGGCGCGTGCGCGCCAGGCGTGGCCAGCGCCAGTGAGCGTGACGCCCGACACCGAGCCGCCGTCCCTGGTGTTAGCGACGCAGCCCTTGCCGCGAGCCGAGCCCGAGAACCCGATGCTGCGCACCGAGCCCATGCCTTCGCGCGGTGTGATCGAGGACGCCGCAGCGCCGCGAGATGTTTCCATCGAAGAGCTGATCGACCTCGAACAGCAGGCCGAGTTCTTCGTCGTGCTGGGCCAGGACGACGCCGCCGTCGACCTGCTCGTGGAGCATCTGCGCCACACCGGCGGTGGCAGCCCCTTGCCCTACCTGAAGCTGCTGGAGATCTACCGCCGCCGCGGCCGCCGCGCCGAGTACGAGCTGCTGCGCGAACGCTTCAACTTGCGCTTCAATGCCTACGCACCCGAGTGGGAAGCCGACCTGCAAGCCGGCCGCACGCTGGATACCTACGCGGGCGTGATTCCGCGGCTGCAGCAGGTGTGGCCGCGCCCCTTGGACGCGATGGCCGAACTCGAGGCCCTGCTCTTTCGCAAGTCGCGGGGCGAGCTCTTCGAGCTGCCTGCCTACCGCGAGGTGCTGTTCCTCTACTCGCTGGCACGTGATCTGCTGGACCGTGAGGCGGCCGATTCCGGCCAGGTCGACCTGCTCTTGCCGCTGGCCGACGGCGGTGAATTCAGCAGCACCTCGCCGGCGCCCTACCTGGCGCTGGAGCGCGAATCGGCCAGCGGCAGCCTGGACGGCATTGCCACGGCGCCACTGGACTTCGACCTCAGCGCCGACCCCGGACGGCCCACCAGCATCTTCGGCCCGCTGGACCACACGCCCGAACGGCCCCGCTCGCGCTGAGCCGGCGCTGCAAGACCCGCTCTACAGGCGCTGCAGACGCCGCAGCGCTTCGTTCAGGGTCTCGTCGCGCTTGGCAAAGCACAGCCGGGCCAGGCCCTGCTCGTAACCGCCGGCGTAGAAGGCGGCCACCGGAATGGCGGCCACACCCACCTCGCGCGTCAGCCACTCGCAGAACTGCGCTTCGGGCAGGCTGCTGACGCCGCTGTAGTCCACCAGCTGGAAGTAGCTGCCCTGGGTGTGCAGCGGCTTCAGGCGCGTGCGCTTCAGGCCGGCGACGAAGAGGTCACGCTTGCGCTGGTAGAAGGCCGGCAGGCCGAGGTAGGGTGCGGCGTCCGCCATGTAGCGCGCCAGCGCGTGCTGCACCGGCGTGTTGACGGTGAAGACGTTGAACTGGTGCACCTTGCGGAACTCGGCCGTCAGCGCTGGCGGCGCGGCCACGTAGCCCACCTTCCAGCCGGTGACGTGGTGGGTCTTGCCGAAGCTGCTGACGACGAAGGCGCGCGCCGCCAGCGCCGGCAGGCTGGCCGCGCTGACATGCGGCACACCATCGAAGACCATGTGCTCGTAGACCTCGTCGGAGAGCAGCAGGGCTTGCGTCGGCGCCAGCAGATCGGCCAGCTGCTGCATCTCGCCGCGCGTCCACACGGTGGCGCTGGGGTTGTGGGGGCTGTTGATGATGACCAGGCGCGTCCTGGCGTTCAGCGCGGCGGCGATCCTGCTGAAATCGGGGCGGAAGCTGCCGGGCGTTAGCGGCACTCGAACCACGCGCCCGCCGGCCAGCTCGATGTTCGGCGCATAGCTGTCGTAGCAGGGCTCCAGCACGATGACCTCGTCGCCCGGGTGCACGCAACACAGCACCGCAGTGAGGATGGCCTGGGTGGCACCGGCAGTGATGGTGATCTCGCTGGCCGCGTCGTAGCGGCGGCCGTACAAGGCCTCGATCTTGGCCGCCACGGCGGCACGCAGCGGCGCCACGCCGGTCATCGGCGGGTACTGGTTCAGGCCTTCGCGCATCGCGCTGCTGACGTGGTCCACCAGCGCCGGGTCGCAGTCGAAATCAGGAAAACCCTGGCCCAGGTTCACCGCGCCAGTTTCCTGGGCCAGCTGCGACATCACGGTGAAGATGGTGGTGCCCACCTGGGGCAGGCGGGAGGTGATGGCGGGTGTCGGATGCATGGTCAAAACGCGGGGCTACAACTCAGGTCTGGAGCTCGGGCCTACAGCTCGTAATCGCTGCCGCTGGCCTCGCCAGCCATCGCACGCTGCACCAGTCCTGCGGTCAGGCGTGGCGACAGCAGTTCTGCGAAAGCGGTGACGAACTGGCGCAAGTAGGCACCGCGCTTGAAGGCGACGCGCGTGGTGTTGGGCCCGAACAGGTGGCCGAGCGGGCGCGCGACGAGGTCGCTGTCGGCGGGCTCGCCGCGCATCGCCAGTTCGGCGACGATGCCCACGCCCAGGCCCAGGCGCACATAGGTTTTGATGACGTCGCTGTCGATGGCTTCCAGCGCCACCAGTGGCTTGAGCTGGGCACGCGCAAACGCGAGGTCGATGCGCGTGCGGCCGGTCACCGTGGGTTGGTAGAGCACCAGCGCATGCGCGGCCAGCTGTTCCAGTGTCGGCCGCTCCACAGATGCCAGCGGGTGGCCGACGGGCACCACCATCACGTGCTGCCACTCGTGGCAGGGCAGGGTGATCAATTCGGGGTGGGCGGCCAGGCTTTCGGTGGCCAGGCCGATCTCGGCAACGTCGTCAAGCAGCATGCGCGCCACCTGCTCGGGCATGCCCTGGTGCAGCACCACCTGCACCTTGGGGTAGCGCCGGCGCAGCAGTGCGACGGGCTCGGGCAGGAAGTAGCGCGCCTGCGTGTGCGTGGTGGCGATGCGCAGCGTGCCGGTCTCCTGCTTGCTGAACTCCTGCCCGATGCGCTTGAGGTTGGCCACCTCGCGCATGATGATCTCCACCGACTTCAACACCTGCTGGCCGGGCTCGGTGATGCGCTTCAAACGCTTGCCGTGGCGTGCGAAGATGTCAACGCCCAGCTCTTCCTCGAGTTCGAGGATGGCCTTGCTGATGCCGGGCTGCGACGTGAACAGCGCCTTGGCGGTCTCGGTGAGGTTGAGGTCGCGGCGCACGGCCTCCTGCACGAAGCGGAACTGGTGCAGGTTCATGCGCGCGTCTCGGCCGGTGTCGGCGTCAACGGCGCAGGTGCCATCGCCTGCAGGGCAGCATCGGCCATCGCCGCCACCACGCCGTCCACCTCGCCGACCGCCGCGTGCAGCGTGAAAACCACGCCGGGGTGGGCGGCGCGCATCTGGTCCATCAGCAGCGGCAGGTCCTTGCGCACATGGCCGCCGGCGCCCAGGAACATCGGCAGCACGCCCACTTCCCTGCAACCTGCCGACGCCAGCTCGGCGCCGGCTTCGGGCAAGGTGGGCGCCATGAACTCGAGATAGGCCAGACGAACCGGGGCACCGGGCCGCTGCGCGCGCACCCGGGCGGCCCCGGCCTCGACGGGCGCGGCCCCGCGCGGGTCGCGCGCGCCGTGGGCGAAGAGGATCAGGCCGGTGGGCGTGGCGGTGGTCATGGTTGCATCCAGTGTCAGCGGTAGCGCACCAGCCAGGCGAAGGCCGCCATCGACAGCGCCAGATAGACCATGCTCGGCGTGGCTGCGGCCACCCAGGGCGTCCAGCCGCGCAGCATGCCGATGTGGCCCGAAAGGTTGTTCAGCAGCACGAAGCTGATGCCCAGCATGATGCCGCCGAAGACCTTGTAGCTGACGCTGCCCGAGCGCGCATGCATGTAGGCAAACGGCAGCGCCAGGGCCATCATCACCAGGCAGGCCAGCGGGTACAAGGCCTTGCGCCAGAAGCGGATCTGGTGCTGTTGCGATGCCTGTTCCTGGTCGCTCAGGTGGGCGCTGTAGCGCCACAGCTCGGTGGTCGTCATCGTGCTCACCGGCAGCACGGCGGCGGCCACCACGGCCGCGGTGAGGGTGCTGGGCCAGGCCAGCGTGCGGTGGGTTTCGTTGCGCACGGTGGCGCCCTCGCTGCGCGCCGCCGGCCAGTGCGCCACGCGGGCATCGCTGAGCTGCCAGACGCCGTCGTCACCGACGCGGCCTTCGCGCGCTTCGGTGCGCGCCACCAGGCGGCCATCGGCATCGAACTCGAAGATGCGGATGCCGGCCAGCGCGCCAGCCGATGTGGCGCCGGCCACATTCACCGAGTAGCTGTGTTCCCCGTCGGCCGCGCGGCGCTTCTCCTTCAGCCAGGCCCCGGCACCGCCAAACTCGATGCCGCCCGAAAAGCGCGCTTTCAGCAACACGCCTTCACGTTCACTGGCCGGGGCAAGGTAGTCGCCGGTGACGAAGGTGAGGACACCAAAAACCACACCCAGTACCGCCAGCAGGCCGAGTGCGCGGCCGGGGCCGAGGCCGCCGGTGCGCAGGATGGTGAACTCGGACGATTGGGCCAGCCGCGCCAGCGAATAGATGGTGCCGATCAGCACCGCGATCGGCAGCAGTTCGTAGAGGTGGCCCGGCAGCTCCAGCGCGGCGGCCAGCACCGCATGCCAGGCCGTGCGGCCGCGGCTGCCGACACCGTCGAGTTCGTCGACGAAGTCGATGAAGAAGAACAGCGACAGGAAGGCCAGTGCCACGAACAGCACCGAGGCCGTGATGTCGCGGTAGAGCAAACGGCGCACCGTTCTCATGCGCTGGCCCCCAACGCGGCCGGGGCGCGCCGGCGCCTGAGGCTGAACACCGCCGCATGGTCGCGCCACCACAGCAGGGCCAGTGCGGCCAGGAAGGCACCGCCGTGCAGGACCGCCAGCGCCACGCCCATCGGCACACGCCCGCTGGACACCCAGGCCTGCGAGAGATTGATGAGGTTGTAGTAAACGACGAAAGCCATCAGCGCAAACAGCAGGTTCCAGTTGCTGGCGCGGCGCGGGTTGGTGGCGGAAAGGCCCACGCCCAGCAGCAGGAGGTTGGCGGCGCCCAGCAGCAGGCCGAAGCGCCAGGTCAACTCACCCTGGTGGCGTGGCGTGGGCTGGCGCATCAGCTCGATGGTGCGCACGGCGCGTGGCGGGCGCGATTCGGCCGAGCGCACGGCTCGTTCACCGGCCAGCACGCGGTAACTCTCGAAGCTGGACAGCGTGCGTTCGCCGCTGCCCCCGTGGGTGTCGTTGCGTTGGCCTCGTTCGAGCACGAGGTAGCGCGCGTCGGCGCTGCCTTCCAGCCGGCCGGCGCGCGCCGAGGTGACCGACTCCCCGTTGTCTTGTCGCGCGAGAATGAAGACGTTGCGCGCGTTCACGCCGTCGGCACTTTCGCGCTCGATGAAAAACACGCGGCGGCCGTCGCTGCTGGTCTGGAAGACGCCCGGCGCCACGCGCGACAGGTCACTGCGCTGCTGGTAGCGGTCACGCAGTTCCAGGCTGTTGCGGTTGCCCCAGGGCCAGGCCACGAGGATGAGCACGGCGATCACCAGAAGCACCGGCGAGCCCGTGCGAAGCACCGGACGCACGAAGCGCGAGAGGCCCACGCCGCTGGAGAACCAGATGGCCATCTCGCTGTCGCGGTACATGCGGCCCAGCGTCACCACCACGGCGATGAACAGCGACAGCGCCATCATGGTGGGCAGGTGGCCGAGCGCGACATAACCCAGCAGGAGCACGACGTCCTGTGGCGACACGCTGCCGCTCGCCGCCTGGCCGACGGTGCGGATGAGGAACATCGTCAGCACGATGGTGAGGATGACGACCAGCGTCGCCCCGAAGCTGCGGGCCAGCTCACGACGTACAGTGGAGTCGAATAACATGTGTCGCTTTTCCGATTGAAAGTAATTATGGACTTCAAGACGCAAGTGGCCGCCGCGGCCGGGCTGCCTGGCGTGGCCACCGACGCGCTGTTGGTGCTGGTCGCGGGCACCGCCCAGCCCGAAGGCCTGGAGGCGCCGCTGGCCGAACCCTTGGCCGCTGCCGTGAAGGCGGGTGACTTCAGCTTCAAGGCCGGCCACACGCTTTACGCGCACCAGGTGCCTGGCGTGAAGGCGGCCCGCGTCGTCTTCGCCGCAGTGGGTGACACGTCGTTGGCCCAGTCGCCAAAAGCGATCCGCAAGGCGCTCGGCCTGGCGCTCGTGTACTTGAAGACGGGCGGCGCCAAGTCGCTGTCGGTGGCACTGGCCGGCAGCAGCTGGACGGCGGCTCAGGTCGAGGCGCTGGTGGCTGCGGTGTCCGAAGGCACTTACGTTTATCGCGAGACCAAGCCCAGCGCGCCACCGGCTGCCAAGCTGGCCGCGGTGTCTCTTCTGTGCGCCAAGACCGAGGTTCCGGTGCTGGGTGCGGCGCTCAAGCGAGCGCAGGCGATCGCCGATGGCACGGCGCTGGCACGTGAGTGCGCCAACCGCCCGGGCAACCACTGCACGCCCACTTTTCTGGCCGAGCAGGCCAGGAAGCTGGGCAAAGAGCATGGCCTGAAGGTCGAGGTGCTGGACCGCAAGGCCTGCGAGAAGCTGGGCATGGGTTCCTTCCTCGCCGTGGCGCAAGGCTCGGACGAGCCCTTGAAGTTCATCGTCGCGCGCTACGAAGGCGGCGCCAAGACCGCAGCGCCGGTGGTGCTGGTGGGCAAGGGCATCACCTTCGACACCGGTGGCATCAGCATCAAGCCCGCCGCCGAGATGGACGAGATGAAGTTCGACATGGGGGGCGCCGCCAGCGTGCTGGGCACGCTGAAGGCCGTGGCTACGATGAGGGCCAAGGTCAACCTGATCGGCATCATTCCGGCTTGCGAAAACATGCCCAGCGGCCGCGCCGTGAAGCCGGGTGACGTGGTCACCAGCATGTCGGGCCAGACCATCGAGGTGCTCAACACCGACGCCGAAGGCCGGCTCATCCTGTGTGACGCGCTGACCTATGCCGAGCGCTTCAAGCCGGCGGTGGTGGTGGACATCGCCACGCTCACCGGTGCCTGCGTCATTGCGCTGGGGCACCACCGCTCCGGCCTTTTCAGCCCCGACGAGGCGCTGGCCGCAGAGCTGTTGGCTGCGGGCGAAGCGGCCCTGGACCCGGCCTGGCGCATGCCGCTGGACGAGGAGTACGACGAAGGCTTGAAGAGCAATTTCGCCGACATGGGCAACATCGGCAGCCGCGCCGGTGGTTCCATCACCGCGGCGAAATTCCTGCAGCGCTTCACGTCCAAGCTGCGTTGGGCGCACCTCGACATCGCCGGCACAGCATGGAAGTCAGGCGCGGCCAAGGGCGCCACCGGCCGGCCGGTGCCGCTGCTGACGCACTTCGTGTTGTCGCGCGCGAGCTGACGCGCGCAGCGCACGACCGAGGCGGCAGCACGGCAGCGATGGCGACAGCCCTGACCGAAGTCGAGTTCCACACCGGCGTGGCCGATCGCGTCAGCTTCGCGTGCCGCCTTTTGCGCAAGGCCAGCCGCCAGGGCGCGCGGGTGCTGGTGACCGCGCCCGACGAGGTGCTGGCTGAACTCGACCGCGCGCTGTGGGTCGTCGACGAGCGCGATTTCCTGCCCCATGTGCGCATGCCGGGTGCAACGCCGACGGTGGCTGCGCGCACGCCGGTGTGGCTGGCAGATCACGCTGCTGTCGAAGGTGCACCGCGCGTGGTGGTGAACCTGGGTGCCGAGGCGCCGGCCGACATGACCGCGCTGGACCGTTTGATCGAGGTCGTTTCCGCCGAGCCCGATGACGCTGAACAGGGCCGCCAGCGCTGGCGCGCCTACAAAGCGGCGGGCCTCGACATCAAACACCACGCCGTCGCAGGTGCCCACCGTGAATGACGAGTTGCCGCCGCGCAGTGTCGACCGCATGCCCACGCTGACGGAGGTGGTGGAACTGCAGCTGCCATCGGGCACCCAGGAGCTGATTGCCGAGCCGCTGCATGACGCCGTGCCGGTGCCTGCCGAGGCGCGGGCCCTACCGGCCAGCGCGCTGCCGGTTGACACGCAGGGACTCGTCAACGAAGTGCTGGCTGAGCTGCAGCCCCGCATCGACATGGTTTTCGAATCGCGCCTGCGCGAGGCGCTGGCGCCAGCGCTGGCACGTGCGGCCGATGGCCTGATCCGCGAAGCGCGCAGCGAGTTGGGCGGTGCGCTGCACGATGTGGTGGAAGACGCTGTCAAACGCGCACTGCAACGCCGCGGCGGGCGCTGGTAACGCCAGCGTCGGCGACGCTGGCGCTTCGCGCCGGTTGTCTCGAGATGCTGGTCTGCGACTGTCTGCGTCCGCCTGCGTCTCTTGGCTGCGCTTGTCGTCGCCTGGGCGCTGCGCCGCGTTGAGACAAGGCGCCAGCGTCCACGGCGTTGCTGCGGGCACAGGTCGTGCTTGGGCGGAACGGGTCTTTTGGGTTATCGTCTTTTGCTTGTGTTTTTGACAGTTCGCTGACGTGACAACGAACGCGACAACATTTCCAACCGGAGGTTTTTCCATGCAAATCAAACTGAATGTGATCGTCGGCGCTCTCTTCGGAACTTCGGCTCTGATGATGGGCGGCTCGGCGTTTGCGCAGGACATGGTCGTGAAGATCGGTCACGTCGGCCCCACCAGCGGCGCCATCGCGCACCTGGGCAAGGACAATGAGAATGGCGCGCGCATGGCCATCGAAGAGCTCAACGCCAAGGGTGTGACCATCGGCGGCAAGAAGGTCAAGCTGGAACTGCTGGCCGAGGACGACGGCGGCGACCCCAAGCAGGGCACCGCTGCGGCGCAGAAGCTGGCCGACAGCAAGGTAATGGGCGTCATCGGCCACCTGAACAGTGGCACCACGATTCCCGCGTCGAAGATCTACAGCGATGCCGGCATTCCGCAGATCAGCCCCAGCGCCACCAACCCGAAGTACACGCGCCAGGGCTACAAGACCAGCTTCCGCGTCGTCGCTGACGACGTGCATCTGGGTGGCACCCTGGGCAAGTACGCAGTGACTTCGCTGAAGGGCAAGAGCATCGCCGTCATCGACGACCGCACGGCCTACGGTCAAGGCGTGGCCGACGAGTTCGAAAAGGGCGTGAAGGCTGCTGGCGGTGCCACCGTGGGCCGTGAATTCACCAACGACAAGGCGACGGACTTCACCGCCATCTTGACCAGCCTGAAGGCCAAGAAGCCCGACGTGGTCTTCTTCGGCGGCATGGACGCCGTGGCCGGCCCGATGATGCGCCAGATGAAGCAGTTGGGCATCGAGGCCAAGTTCATGGGCGGCGACGGCATCTGCACGGGCGAACTGCCCAAGCTGGCTGCCGGCACCATGGCCGACAGCCAGGTGGTCTGCGCCGAAGCCGGTGGCGTGGAAGGCGCTGCCAAGAAGTCGATGGACGATTTCTACGCGGCCTACAAGAAGAAGTACAACATGGACGTGCAGGTCTACGCGCCCTACGTTTACGACGCCGTCAACGTCATGGTGGCTGCGATGGTGAAGGCCGGTTCGGCTGAACCGGCGAAGTACCTGCCGGTGCTGGCTGCCATCGAATACAAGGGCGTTACCGGCAATATCGCTTTCGACGGCAAGGGCGACATCAAGAACGGCGCGCTGACGTTGTACACCTACAAGGGTGGCAAGCGCGAGCAGATCGCCGTGGTCCGCTGATCCAACGCCATGCGGCCCTCGGGCCGCATGCGTTTGGACCAGACAACAAAAAACCCGCCTCGGCGGGTTTTTTGTTGTCCATGGAAGCCGATTACTTCAGCTTCACTTCCTTGTACAGCACGTGCTTGCGTGCCTTGGGGTCGAACTTCAGGAATTCGAGCTTTTCGGGCGTGGTCTTCTTGTTCTTGCTCGTGGTGTAGAAGTGCCCGGTGCCGGCTGTCGATTCCAGCTTGATCTTTTCGCGTCCGCCTTTGCTGGCCATGATGTGCTCCTAGGTGTTCAGACGGGTTATCAGATTTCGCCGCGGGCGCGCAGGTCGACGAGAACCTTGTCGATGCCCACCTTGTCGATCAGGCGCAAGGCCGCATTGCTGATGCGCAGGCGGATCCAGCGGTTCTCGTTCTCGACCCAGAACCGGCGGTACTGCAGGTTGGGCAGAAAGCGACGCTTGGTCTTGTTGTTCGCGTGCGAAACATTGTTGCCCACCATCGGGCGCTTGCCGGTGACTTGACAGACGCGTGCCATGACGCTCTCCAGGAATGACGCCGAACCCGTACAACGAATTCAGCTTGTGAGTGACCGCTGCCGCTCGGTGCTGCCAGTGAACCGCCGCGCTGGGCGAACGTTCCACGCTGACGTACCACGCTCAGCAAAGCCCGCGATTGTAGCCCGATTTTTAGGCTTGTTGCTGTTCCAGGAAGCGCTGGGCGTCCAGCGCGGCCATGCAGCCGGTGCCGGCGCTGGTGATGGCCTGGCGGTAGATGTGGTCCTGCACGTCGCCCGCAGCAAAGACGCCCGGCACGCTGGTCATGGTGGCCATGCCATCCAGGCCGGTCTTGGTGACGATGTAGCCGTCTTTCATCTCCAGCTGGCCCTTGAAGATGTCGGTGTTGGGCTGGTGGCCGATGGCGATGAAGCAGCCCTTCACAGGCACGTCCTTGGTGGCCGCACCGGCCGGGCCATCCGGGTTCGTGCTCTTCAGGCGCACGCCGGTGACGCCGCTGTTGTCGCCCAGCACTTCATCCAGCGTGTTCCACAAGTGCAGCTCGATCTTGCCCGTGGCCACCTTGGCCATCACCTTGTCGATGAGGATGGCCTCGGCGCGGAACTTGTCGCGGCGGTGGATGAGGTGCACCTTCTCGGCGATGTTGCTGAGGTAGAGCGCTTCTTCCACGGCCGTGTTGCCGCCGCCGACCACGCAGACGGTGTCGCCGCGGTAGAAGAAGCCGTCGCAGGTGGCGCAGCCGCTCACGCCCTTGCCCATGAAGGCGGTTTCGCTCTCCAGGCCCAGGTACTTGGCGCTGGCGCCGGTGGCGATGACCAGGGCATCGCAGGTGTAGGTGCCCGAGTCGCCAGTCAGCGTGAACGGGCGCTTGCCGAAGTCGACGGTGTGGATGTGGTCGAAGACGATCTTGGTGTTGAAGCGCTCGGCGTGCTTCAGGAAGCGGTCCATCAGTTCCGGGCCTTGCACGCCGGCCACGTCGGCCGGCCAGTTGTCGACCTCGGTGGTGGTCATCAGTTGCCCGCCTTGGGCGATGCCGGTGATGAGCATGGGCTCGAGGTTGGCGCGTGCGGCGTACAGCGCTGCCGTGTAGCCGGCGGGGCCGGAGCCGAGGATGAGGACGCGTGCGTGCTGGTTGGAAGTGGTCATGGTGATGGAGATGCGAGGAACAGTGGCGTCGCGCCGAACCGACGCAGCGAACTTACATCGGGGCGCGCCGTTAGGGCCGCAAGGGGATCAATGGGCACAATAGCGAGATTCTTGCAGACGGCTCGTGCACTGATGCCGCTCAGCGAGCCCAGAGAAGGCAACAAGAGGAGCCCTGTCGATGTCGATGCTGTCCAACCTGGACCTGATCCGCCGAGTGCCTTTGTTTTCCATGCTCACCGCCGAACAGGCACAGGCGATTGCCGACAGCGTGGTCAAGCGCCGCTTTCGCCGCGGTGAGCTGGTGGTGGAGCAAGGCCGCAAGAGCAACAGCCTCTTCATCCTTCTCAACGGCCGTGCCCGTGTGCTAACGGCCGATACGAGGGGACGCGAAGTCATCCTAGCCGTGCTGGAAGCCGGCGACTACGTGGGCGAGATGAGCCTCATCGACAACGAACCGCACAGCGCCACCGTGCGTGCCGAGATCCAGACTGACATGCTGGTACTGGCCCGTGCCGACTTCGCGCGCTGCCTGCCTGAGAACAGCACGCTGAGCTACGGCATCCTGCGCGGTCTGGTGAAGCGACTGCGCAATGCCGACCGCCAGATCGAGAGCCTGGCGCTGCTGGACGTGTACGGCCGTGTGGCCCGCACCCTGCTGGACATGGCCGAGGAAGTGGACGGCGTGAAGATCATCCGCCACAAGGTCAGCCGTCAGGACATGGCCAAGGTGGTAGGGGCTTCGCGCGAAATGGTCAGCCGCGTGATGAAGGACCTGGAAGAGCGCGGCGTCATCGAGACGCAGGAAAACGGCTCGGTCGTCATCAAGGAACGCCTGCCTAATGATTGACCCCCAAGCTCGCTGGCGCTCGC
>JANMMD010000288.1:0-4063 GCA_031372905.1 Betaproteobacteria bacterium | reverse complement strand
GGCTCGGGCTGGTGGGTGTTTCGGCGGCACTCATGACAGATGGATGCGTTCCAGATTCAGGTTCACGTTCGGCAACATGGCGGTGTCATCATAGCCAGAGGGAACGTTGCTGCCGGCCCTGGCTCCAACGCGCTCCCGCTGCTTGCCGAGGCCCGTTTGCCGCCCACCGCCCGTCCCCTGCAGAACATCCCGGCCGCGCCGCAGCGCGGACGCAGCCCGTCCTGGCGCCCATCCCGTGCGATGGCCGCTGTGATGGCCACGCTGATGCTGCTGCCCTCGCTTCAAACCCCCGCGCTGGCCCAGGTGCGCCTGCCCTCGCTGGGCGAGAGTGCTTCGCTCGATCTCAGTGTGGGCGCCGAGCGCCGCCTGGGCGAGCAGATCATGCGCGAGGCGCGGCGCGACCCGGTCTTCCTCGACGACCCGGTGCTGCTGGAATACCTGCAGTCGATCTGGAACCCGCTGGTGGCCGCGGCGCGGCAGGTCGGCCAGATCGACGGCGACACCGACACCGCCTTCGCCTGGGAAGCCTTCCTCGTGCGCGACCGCAGCGTGAACGCCTTCGCGCTGCCCGGCGGCTTCGTCGGTGCGCACCTGGGCCTGATCGCCATCACCACCACGCGCGACCAGTTCGCCAGCGTGATGGCGCACGAGCTCTCGCACGTCACGCAACGCCACATCGCACGCAGCATCGCGCCGCAGCAGCAGGCCTCGCTGCTGGCCGTGGCCTCGCTGCTGCTGGGCATCATTGCGGCCAGCCGTGCCAACAATGCCGATCTGGCCAACGCCGCCATCATGGGCGGGCAGGGCGCGGCCATCCAGTCGCAGCTGAACTTCTCGCGCGACATGGAGCGCGAAGCCGACCGCATCGGCTACGGCCTGCTCAACCGCGCCGGCTTCGCGCCCGCCGGCCAGGCCCAGATGTTCGACCGCATGGACGCTGCCACTCGCTTGTCGGACAACGGCGGCTTCCCCTACCTGCGCAGCCACCCGCTCACCATCGACCGCATCAGTGAAGCGCGCAACCGCACGCTGCTGGGCGACAACCAGGCCTCGGTGCCCACGGTGCAGCACGCGCTGATGCAGGTGCGCGCGCGCGTGCTGATGGACGACAGCGTCGGTGCGCTGCAGCGCCTCTCGGGAGCCACGTCGTCGCCGGCCTTGGCCGACCGCATCGCGGCGCTGTATGGCGGCGCGCTCGCTGCTTCGATGCTGAAAGACCATGCGCGCGCCGAGCGGCAGGTGGCACTGGCCTTGCAGCTGATGACGACGGCCTCGCCGCGCGAACCGGCAGCCGAACGCGCGCTGCGCCTGCTGCAGGCGCAGGTGCTGGTCAATGCCGGTGACGCCGCTGGCGCGCTGCAGGTGCTGGACACCCTGAGTTCGCGTGCCGCAGACGCCGGCGAGCGCCCGCCCTTGCTGCTGCGCGCCCAGGCCGCCATGGCGCTGCACCGCACCGACAGCGCGGCAGCGTCGGCGCCGCTGCGCAGCAGCACCGAGAACCTGCAGACCTGGCTGGCCGAGAACAAGCACGACGCCACCGCGTGGGAGCTGCTGGCCACCACCAGCGAGGCCCAGGGCCTGCGCCTGCGGGCCATGCGCGCCGGCGCCGAGGCGCGCGCTGCGGTGGGCGATCTCAGCGGTGCCATCGACCGCCTGCGTTCCGCACAGGCCTTGTCGCGCCAGGCCGGCACCGGTGACTTCATCGAGGCCTCGGTGATCGACGCGCGCCTGCGCCAGATCAGCCAGCAGCGCCGTGAGCTGGTGGCCGAAATGCGGGGCGAGGAACGCCCCGGCTCGGGCGACCCGCAGCGGCTGAACGCGCGCTGAAGGGGCAGCCTAGTCGGAAGACCGGCCGCTGAACAGGCGCTCGGTGGCCACGTCGATCACCATGCCGCACAGGCTGTAGAGCAGCGAGCCGATGAGCGCCGCGCCAAAGCCCGTGACGTTGAAGCCGCTGAGCACGCTGGCCGAGGCCCAGAACATCAGTGCGTTGATGACGAAGAGGAAGAGACCCAGCGTGATCAGCGTCACCGGCAGCGTCAGCAGCACCAGCAGCGGACGCACCAGGGTGTTGAACAAACCCAGCACCAGCGCCGCAATCAGGGCCGACGCGAAGCTCGTCACTTGCACCCCGCTGTAGAGGTTGGCCACCAGCAGCAAGGCCGCCGCAAGCAGTATCCAGCGCACGATGATCTTCATGGCCGCAGCATAACGTGGGCACAAGCGTGGCGCGAAAGCCGCTTCTACCTATGAAAACAGCTGTTCACTGCTGTGCAGGCGCATTACCATCGCGCCTGCACGTTTCCCAGGAAAGACAGGCCCGCGCACGAAGGTGATGCAGGGCTTGCGCGGTAAGCGGCATCCCTCATCCACTGATGGAGAACATCCAAATGGCAACTGCGAAAAAAGCTCCTGCGAAAAAGGCCGCGCCGGCCAAGAAGGCCGCACCTGCGAAGACGGCGGCCGCTCCGGCCAAGAAGGCGGCGCCTGCGAAGAAGGCGGCACCGGCCAAGAAGGCGGCAGCGCCGGCCAAGAAGGCCGCGCCTGCGAAGTCGGCTCCGGCCAAGAAGCGCACCCCCAGCGCTGCCTTCATGAAGCCGCTGACGCCCAGCGCTGCGCTGGCGGGCGTCATCGGTGCCGGCGCCATGCCGCGCACCGAAGTCACCAAGAAGGTGTGGGAGTACATCAAGAAGAACGGCCTGCAGGACAAGGCCAAGAAGACGCTGATCAACGCCGACGCCAAGCTCAAGGAAGTGCTGGGCAAGGCGCAAGTCTCGATGTTCGAGATGACCAAGCTGATCAGCAACCACCTGAAGTAAGCCGCTCACGGCGGATTAAGAAAGGGCCTTGGGTCATCCCCGGGCCCTTTTTCTTTGGCCGATCGAGTGGGGCCGCGTACGGCTGTTTCAGCCCGCTTGCAGGCGGCGCTCGACGAAGTCGAGGCGGTCCTGGCCCCAGAAGATTTCGCCATCGATGACGAAGCTGGGCGCGCCGAAGATGCCGGCGCTGATGGCGTCCTGCGTGTGCGCGTCGCACAGTGTCTGCACCTCGGGCGCGGCGGCTTCCTGCAGGCGCGCGGCAGGCAGTTCGGCTTCGGCCAGCAGCTCTGCCAGCGTGCTGGCGTTGGCGATGTGGCGCTGCTGCGCCCACACGGCGGCCAGCACGCGGCCGGCGATGTCGAGCGCGGCGGCGGTGCCATCGGCCTGCTGCACCGCCACGATGAGCTTGGCCGCGGGCTCGCCCGGCACCGGAAAGTGCTGCGGCTGCAGATTCAGCGGCAGGCCCAGCGCATCGCGCCAGCGCGCCAATTCCAGCAACCGGTAGGCCTGGCGCTGCGGTGCCCGCTGCGGCAGCGGCAGGCCGCCGGAGACCGGGAAGACCTTGCCCAGATCGACGGGCTTCAGCCGCACCTGCGCGCCGTGCTTCGCGGCCATCTGCACGAAGCGCGTGTGGCCGAGGTAGGTCCACGGCGACTGCGGGGCGAGGTAGTAATCGACGGTGAGTGACATGGTGGTGGCCTGCAAGGAGGGGACGCCCGCAGTCTAGAAGCACGCGGCTCGGGCCCGGCATACGATGGCCGCTTTTGTTCCCGACGCCAGGAGTCGCCATGCTCGTCCGACTGATCTACGCCAGCCGCAGCGCCGGCATGCTGTCACCCGTGGAGGTGAAGGACATCGTGCGCAGCTCGCAGCGCAACAACGCCAAGCTGGGCGTCACGGGCGCGCTGATGCTCAGCAACGGCATCTTCCTGCAGTGCCTGGAAGGCGACCACCTCGTGGTGAACTCGCTGTACCACCGCATCCTGCTCGACCCACGCCACCGCGAGCCGGCCATCCTGGCCTACAACGAGATCGACCAGCGCCTCTACGGCGCCTGGTCCATGGGCCTGGTGACCACCACCGATGCGCACCGGCCCATCTTCCTGAAATACAGCCCGCAGGCCGAATTCGACCCCTACCTGCTGCGGCCGAAAGCGCTGGAGCTGCTGTTCGCCGACATGGTGGAGCACGCGCGGCCGATCACCGCCTGAGCGCCCGCTTCAAAGCATCGCCTTCAAGAACCG
>JANMMD010000281.1:0-15587 GCA_031372905.1 Betaproteobacteria bacterium | reverse complement strand
GGCGCCACGATGTGGTTGGCGAAGGTGCTGGTGCCCATGTAGTGCAGGATGGGCTGCCCGTTCAAGCTGAAGCGCGAGCTGCCGTCGGGCATCAGGCCCTTGCCCTGTGTGGGCCGGATCGCCTGGCACAGGTTGGTCTTGCGGCTGAGGCAGAACTTGCACTGCCGGCATTCGGGCGTGTAGAGCGGGATCACGTGGTCGCCCTTGCGCAGGCTGGTCACGCCCGGGCCGACATCCACCACCACGCCGGCGCCTTCGTGGCCCAGGATGGCGGGGAACAGGCCTTCGGGGTCGGCGCCGGACAGCGTGTACTGGTCGGTGTGGCAGATCCCGGTGGCCTTGATCTCCACCAGCACCTCGCCGGCGCGGGGGCCTTCGAGGTCGACGGTTTCGATGGTCAGCGGGGCGCCGGCCTTCCAGGCCACGGCTGCGCGGGTCTTCATGGGGATGACTCCTAGCGGTCAAGGGGTTCGAGGGGTGCGAGGATTGTGGCCGCGACGGCCTGTTCTTTCAGCCGGTCAAGTTCCGCCTTCGGGCGCCGACAATGGTTGAAACATGAAACGCTTGTGGGCATCACGCTGGCCTCGGTGGTCTCGTTGCTCGGTCTGGCTGGCAGCACTGCTGTGGGCCAGCCTGGCAACGGCGTCGCCGCGCGTGGACGACATCGAGCGCAGCCTGCGCGCGCAGCCCGAGGCCGCGCTGGCATCGCTGGCACCGGTGCTGGCCCAGGCGCAAGGCGAAGAGCGTGTGCGCGCCTTGCTGCTGCGCGCCGCGATGCAACAGCGCATGAACGACGCGGAGGCACAGCTGGCCACGGCGCTCCTGCTGGACGAGATGGCCGCCAGCACCCCGCTGGCGGCGGCCGCCGCCCACCTGGTGCGCGGCAACGCCTGGTCGCGGCAGACACCGCTGGGCCGTGCCGACCGCGCCTTGGCCGCCGGCGTGGCCGCGCTGCCGCAAGCCGCCCCGGACGATCTTCGCCTGCGCTTTCTTGCCGCCCAGGCGGCGGTGCGACAGTCGCTGGGCAAGCTGGACGAAGCCGTGGCGCTGTACCAGCAGGCCCTGCAGCTGGCCGACCGCGCCGGCCCGCCGTGGCGTCGCGCCGAGTTGCGCTCTCAGCTCGCCTACACCTTCTTCCTGGCCAAGCAGACCGACAGCGCGCAGGCGCTGAACGCCGAGGCCACGGCGCTGGCCAACCAGGCGCAAGACCTCAGCGCGCAGGCCCGCGCTGCCAACACCGATGCCATCATCTACAGCGCCGTGGGCCGCCAGGCCGACGAACTGCGCGCCTCGCAACAAGCCATCACGCTGGCGCGCCAGGCCGGCGACCGCCGCTACGAGGCCCTGACCACCGCCAACCTGGCCGACTTCCATCTCAAGCGTGGCGAGTACGGCATGGCGCTGGCGCTGGCGCAGCAGACGCTGCCGCTGGCGCGCGAGGTCAACGACATCAGCAGCGAATCGGTGGCGCTCAGCAACGCCGGTCTGGCTTACATCGGCATGGGTCGGGCCGAGGAGGGCATGGCGCTCATGCGCGAGGCTTTGCCACTCACGGAGCGCACCTCGGGCCTGCCGGGCGTGGCCGACCTGCACCGCGAAATGGGCCAGGCGCTGGAAAAGGCCGGCCGTCTGAGCGAAGCGTGGGCGTCGCAGGTGGAATACCGGCGCCTGTCGGACCTGGTCTTCCAGCGCGACCACCAACAGGCCGTGCTGGAGCTGCAGGAAGGCCAGGAAGCCGACCGCCGCGGCCGTGAACTGGCGGCTCTGGAAACCGACCACCGCGTGAAGGCGGCGCAGCTGCTGGGCCGTGAATTGCAGCAACGCCTGTGGGCGCTGGGGCTGCTTGCGGGCCTGCTGCTGCTGGCAGTGGTGGCGCTGCTGCTGCGCCGCATGCGCCAGACCAATGCGCGGCTGCACAGCAGCAACGCCGAGCTGAAGGTGGCCACCGAGCGCGACCCGCTCACCGGCCTGGCCAACCGCCGCCACTTCCAGGCGGTGATGCAGCAAACCGCCCCTGCCGGCTTCGAAGGGGCGCTGCTGCTCGTCGACCTCGACCACTTCAAGCGCATCAACGACGAGCACGGCCATGCCGCCGGCGACGCCGTGCTGGTGGAAATGGCACAGCGCCTGCGCGCGGCGCTGCGCGACGAAGACCTCACCGTGCGCTGGGGCGGCGAGGAATTCCTCGTCGTCGTGCGCCGGTTGCCGGCCGACCAGGTGGAAGCCCTGGCCGAGCGCCTGCTGGCCGCCATCGGCAGCCGGGCGGTGCCCTACGGCGAAGGCAGCGTGGCGGTGACGGGCTCGATCGGTTTCGCCACCTTCCCGCTGCCGCCGGCGCGCGCCCCGCTGCCCTGGGAGCGCGCCATCGACGTCGTCGACACCGCGCTGTATCTGGCCAAGGCGCACGGCCGCAACCGGGCCTATGGCGTGCGTTCGCTGCCGCCGGAGATGGCCGCCGGCCGCAGCGAGCACGGCACCACGCTGGAGGCCGCGTGGCGCGAGGGCCAGGCCGATCTGGCCCATCTGGCCGGGCCCGGCAGGCCCGATGGCCGCTCGATCGGCCAGGAGCCACCGGCCAGCGAGGTGCCGCGGTGACACGCGGCCGGCGCTGGATATTCCCGCTGGCGCTGCGGCTGATGCTCGTTGCCGCCTGCACCGCTTCAAGCGGGCTCCGGGCTGCGTCGACCGCGCCATCGGCCACAGAAATCTCCGTCGCCACCGGCAACACAGGCACCCCGGGTGGCCTGCGTGGCGCCCTGCCGCTGGCGGCCGAACTCGACGAACTGGTGCAGCTGGGCCACGACGAGCCGCAGCGCGCGCTGGTGCGCGTTGCAGAACTGCGCGCCGAGCGGGCTGCCGAGCGCCACGCCGCACGCCCACTGGCGCTCACACGCGGGCTCGTGGCCGCCACCGCCGGCCTGCCCGATGAGCTGCATGCCGCGCTGGTGGCCCTGGCTGCGCTGGCCCCTGACCCCCTGGCTGCTGCCGACGCCGCGCTGGTGCGCGCCACCGCGGCCGATGCGCGCGGCGACACCACAGCGGCGCTGGACGCGGCCTCCGCAGCGCTGAAGGGCTACGCCAGCGCCTGCGGGGCAGCGGCCGATTGCGACTACCGTGCCCGTTGGCAAACGCTGCAACTGCTGGCCCGGCAAGACCGTCGACGCGGCCTGAACAGCGCAGCGCTGGCGCACGCCAACAACGCCGCCGAGCTGGCGCGCGCTGCTGGCGATGTGCCGCGCACCGCGCTGGCGCTCGTCGTTGCGGCCGATCTGGCCGGCATCAACGGCAACGAAACCGCCGAGCAGCAGTACTTCGCGCAGGCACAAAGCCTGGCGCGGATCGACGGCGAGCCGCTGCTGCGTTCACGCATGCAGCTCTACGACACGCGCATCCAGCGCCGCCGTGGCAACAACGACGCCGCGCGCCGCGCGGCCAGCAGCGGGCTGGCGTTGGCGCGCCAGGTGGGGTCTGCGCGCCTGGAAGCCGCGCACCTGGCCAACCTGTCCGATGCCTGGGTGGCGCTGGGCCAGCCGCGTCTGGCCTTGCAGGCCATCGCCGAAGCCTTGCCCACGGTGCGCCGCCACGGCGACCGCCGCACCGAGCGTGTGCTGGTTCACAACGCAGCGCTGGCGCACATCGGCCTGGGCCAGACCGCCGAGGCCCGGCGTGAGATGGACGCCGTGCTGGCGGCCTACCGCGAGGGCGGCGCCACCGCCGATCAGGCGCTGGCGCTGCGCGAGTTCGGTGACGCCTTCGCCGCGGCGGGCGACAAGCGCTCGGCCCTGCTGCTCTTCCACCAGGAGCGCAGGCTCGCCGCCGACATCATGGCCGCCAACCGCGAGTCGGCATTGACCGAGCTGCGCCAGCGTTACGACCGCGAGGCACAGCAGCGTCGCCTCGAGCAACTGGGCCGTGAACACACGCTCGTCAGCGCGCAGCTGGAAAACCGCGCCGCCATGCAGAAGGTGTGGGCGGCGGGCGCCGCGGTGCTGCTGCTCGCTGCCGTGCTGGTGGCGCTGATGTACCGCCGCGTGCGGCGGCTGCGGCGCCGGCTGGAAGACAACCACGCGCGGCTGCGCGAGCAGAGCCACCGCGACCCGCTGACCGGCCTGCACAACCGCCGCGGCCTGCATGACGCCGTGGCCGCACGTGGCGGCGTGCAGCGGTTCGAAGGCGCGCTGATGCTGCTGGACATCGACCACTTCAAGCGCGTCAACGATGGCCAGGGCCATGCCGCCGGTGATGCCGTGCTGGTGGAGGTGGCGCGCCGCCTCAACGCAGCCGTGCGCGACGACGACCTGGTGGTGCGCTGGGGCGGCGAGGAGTTCATCATCTGCATGACGGGTTGCCGCGGCGCCGCCGGCGCCGACCAGCCCCTGGCGCTGGCCTCGGCCCTGGCGCGGCGGGTGCTGGAGGCCATCGGCGGCACGCCCGTCGCGCTGCCTGGCGGCGGGCTGCTGCGCGTCACCGTGTCGGTGGGCTATGCCTGCTTCCCGTTGCCCCCGGCGCAGCTGCCGCTGGCACTGGAGCGCGCGATCAACCTCGTCGACATGGCGCTCTACACCGCGAAGAACCAGGGCCGCAACCGCGGTATCGGCATCGCTTCGGCAACGGCCGTCGACGGCGTGGAACTGCTGGCACTGGAAACCGACTTCGACCGCGCCTGGCGTGAGGGCCGCATCGAGCTGCTGCGCCTGGCCGGCCCGGAAGCCGGCGCGGGCACAGGCACAAGCACAGGCACAGGCGCCAGTGCAGGCGCGAACTCACCGGCCGCCGAAGCCCCGTCCGCCACGCTGGGCGGATGAAGCGCTGACGCCACCGCCACTGCCACTGCCACTGCCACAAAGCCAGGATCCCCTGCGAGGCTGAGAAGCCGCGCTGACAATCGCCGCATGCCGATACCCCCGACCCTGCGCCAGACCCTGGCGCCCGCCCTGTTGCTGGCCGCCGCCAGCGCCACCGCCCAGACCACCCCCGCCGCGCCCGCCAATGCGGCTTCCGCACCGCCTCGCGGTGCCCCGGCCCCCGCGCCGGCCCCCACGCCGGCGCCGGCCGCGGCCAGCCCCACGCAGCGCGTCGAAGTCACCGGTGGCCGCATCTCCGACACCGACCAGCGCCGCCAGTCGACAGCGGCGAAGATCGTCATCGGCCGCGAAGAGATCGACAAGTTCGGCGACGCCACCGTCGGCGAGGTGCTGCGCCGCCTGCCCGGCGTCACCACGCCGGGCGCACCCGGCCGCGGCGGCCCGCCGCGGCTGCGCGGCCTGGGCGGCGGCTTCACGCAGCTGCTGATCGACGGCCAGCGGGTGCCGCCGGGCTTCAGCCTGGAAAGCCTGACGCCCGAGCAGGTGGAGCGCATCGAGATCCTGCGCGCCCCCACCGCCGAGACCGGCGCGCGGGCCATCGCCGGCACCATCAACATCATCACGCGTGAAGGTTTTCGCCGCCGCCTGAACGACGTGCGCATCGGCTTCGGCGTCGAAGACGGGCGCGTCAGCCCGGGCGTGAACTGGACGCACAACGACAGCGCCGGCGACCTGACCTACAACCTCTCGGGCTCGGTCTTCCAGCGCCGCCAGAACAACACCAGCGAAACCCGCACCACGGTGGAAGACACCAACACCGGGGCCTTGCTGGAAGACCGCACCGCGCGCGGCCGGTCGCGCGACGAGCGCGTCGGCGGCAACTTCACCGGCCGGCTGCAATGGCGCCTGGGCGAAGGCACCGGCGATCTGCTGGCGCTGACGCCGTCGATCTTCCACGCCCAGGGCAAGACCGAGGGCAGCACCGTGCTCGAGCAGGCGCAGCGCCGGCCCCGCCGCGCGCAGCTCTACGACTTCGGCAACAGCGCCACCGATCTGAGCTTCACCAACGCCCGCCTGAACGCGCAATGGCGCCAGCGCCTGGGCAGCGTGCGCGCCGAGCTCAACGGCGGTGGCGGCACCTTCCGCGCCGAGAACCAGACGCGGCGCAACGACTTCAACGCGGCCAGCGGCCCCAACAGCGGCGTGCCGCCGCGCGCACTGCTGGACGACAGCCGCACGCGGCAGAACTCCATCGACCTGAAGCTGAAGTTCTCGGGCCTGGCCGGCGGCAACGAGCAGGGCGGTGGCGAGCACAACCTGGTCGGCGGCTTCGACATCGACGGCGCGCGGCGCAGCGAAAACCGCCGCTCGTTCCAGAACGGCGTGGCCACCTTGTCGGACTTCGGCGATGAACTGCAGGCCAGCTCGCTGCGCCTGGCGGCGTTTGCGCAGGACGAGTGGGCGATCAACCCGCACTGGTCGGCGCAGGCCGGTTTGCGCTGGGAAGGCATCACCACGCGCGGCGACAGCGCGAGGACAAACGGCGAGCCACGCCCCACCAACCGCAGCAGCGTGTGGACGCCGCTGCTGTTTGCGGTGTGGAAGCCCGACCCCAAGGGCCGCGACCAGGTGCGCTTCAGCCTGACGCGCAGCTACCGCAGCCCCGATCTCACCAACCTGATCGCGCGGCCCACCATCAACCGCGATTACGACCCCGACACCGGCAGCAACATCGAAACCGCGCCCGATCGCGCCGGCAACCCCGACCTCAAGCCCGAGCTGGCCACCGGCATCGACATCGCGCTGGAGCGTTACCTGGACAGCGGCGGCGTGCTCAGCGCCAACCTCTTTCACCGCCAGATCAGCAACCTGATGCGCGGCGTGACCCGGCTCGAAACGGTGAGCTGGAGCCCCTTCCCGCGCTACGTGCGGCGCATGCAGAACATCGGCGACGCCACCACTTCGGGGCTGGAGCTGGAAGCCAAGTTCCGCCTGGACCAGCTGATCACCGGCGCCACGCCGGTGGAGCTGCGCAGCAACGTCTCGCTGTTCACGAGCCAGGTGAAGACCGTGCCCGGCCCCGACAACCGGCTGGACCAGCAGGCCAAGGCCACCGCCAACTTCGGCGCCGACTACCGCCTGCGCGGCGTGCCGCTGACGCTGGGCGGCAACGTCAACTATGTGCCCGGCGGCACCACGCGGCTGGAAGCCGACCAGACCGTCACCATCACCAGCAAGCAGGTGTGGGACGCCTACGCGCTGTGGAGCTTCAACCCGAATGTCGGGTTGCGCCTCCTGGGCAGCAACCTGAACCCGCGCGATTTCGCCACCACCACCGTCAACGACAGCCTGGTGGCCGGCGTCACCGAACGCACGCGGCAGCGCAGCGTGGGCCCGAGCTTCATCAACTGGCAGCTGCGGCTGGAACTGAAGCTCTAGCCGCCCGGCTTTAGGGAAGGCCCCGCCGCTGGCACGTGCGCAGCGGCGGCACACTTGCCATCTCCAGTTTCCACGCCCACCGCCAAGGATCCTCGCATGACCACTCGCCGCCACCTGCTGGCCGCCGCCGCGCTGCCGCTGCTTCCGACGTTCCCGCTCACGGCCCGCGCGCAGGCCGGCTGGCCGAGCAAGCCGGTGCGCATCGTCGTGCCCTTCGCCGCCGGCGGCACCACCGACATCCTGGCGCGCGCCATCGCACCCGAGCTGCAGCGCGTCTTCGGCCAGCCCTTCATCGTCGACAACAAGCCCGGCGCGGGCGGCAACAACGGCAGCGCCGAAGTCGCCAAGAGCGCGGCCGATGGCTACACGCTGCTGATGGGCACGGTGGGCACGCACGCCATCAACCCGAGCCTCTACCCGAAGATGCCCTACGACCACGTCAAGGACTTCGCACCGGTGACGCTGGTGGCCGGGGTGCCCAACGTGGTGGTGATGAACCCGGCGTCCGCTGAAAAGTACAAGGTGGGCAACCTCGTCGACCTGATCCGCGCGGCCAAGGCCAACCCGGGCAAGCTGAACGTGGCCAGCTCGGGCAACGGCACCAGCATCCACCTCGCGGCCGAGCTCTTCAAGAGCCTGACCGGCACCTTCATGCTGCATCTGCCTTATCGCGGCAGCGGCCCGGCACTGATCGACCTGATGGGCGGCAACGTCGACCTGATGTTCGACAACCTGCCCAGCGCCATGCCGCACATCAAGAGCGGCAAGCTCAAGGCGCTGGCCGTGACCAGCGGCGTGCGCTCCACCGCGTTGCCTGACCTGCCCACGGTGGCCGAAGCCGGCGGCTCGCTGCTGCGCAACTACGAGGCCAGCTCGTGGTTCGGCCTGCTGGCGCCCGCCGGCACGCCGCCGGACATCGTCGGCCGCATCCAGCTGGAAACGGCCAAGGCCATGGCCACGCCAGCCATCAAGGAACGCCTGCAGGCGCAGGGCGCCATCCCGAGCGGCATGCCCCCGGCGGACTTCGCGAAGTTCATCGACGCCGAGACCAAGAAGTGGGCGGTGGTGGTGAAGGCCTCCGGCGCCAAGGTGGACTGACAACGGCCTGAACGGGGCCGGGTGGCATCATGCCTGGCTGAAAAACAGCAAGGGCAGCGAACGGGATGTGTGCCAGCAAGGTGGCCGAAGGCAAACAGCGCGGGTGGATCATTCCCATCGGCGGCGCTGAAGAAAAAGAGAACGCGCCGCAGATCCTGAACCGCTTCGTGCAGGTGGCGGGCGGGGGCCAGGCCGACATCGTCGTCATCCCCACGGCCAGCCAGCTGAAGAGCACCGGGCCGCGCTACGAGCGCATCTTCAGCGAACTGGGCGCGCGTCGCGTCACCGCGCTGGATTTCGACACCCGGCGCGACTGCGAGGAACCCGGCCGGCTGGAACGCCTGCAGCAGGCCAGCGGCGTGTTCTTCACCGGTGGCAACCAGTTGCGCCTGTCCACGCTGATCGGCGGCACGCCGATCGCGAAACTGGTGCGGCAGATGAACGCGGCCGGCGTGGCCGTGGCCGGCACCAGCGCCGGCGCGGCCTTCATCAGCGAGCACATGATCGCCTTCGGCGACGAAGGCAGCACGCCCGTGGCCGGCAGCGTGCGCCTGGCCGCCGGGCTGGGGCTGACCAACCGCTTCATCATCGACCAGCACTTCCGCCAGCGCGACCGCCTGGGCCGGCTGCTCACGGCACTCGCCTACAACCCGTTTGCGGTGGGCATTGGCCTGGACGAAGACACCGCGGCCTTCATCGCGCCCGACAACACCGTGCACGTGGAGGGCTCGGGCGGCATCACGGTGGTGGACGCCGCCGAAGTGCAGTTCAGCAGCATGGACACCGTGAACGAAGGGCGCCCTGTGTGCCTGCTGGGTGTGAAGCTGCACATCCTGACGCAGGGCGCCACCTTCAACCTGCACACGCGCCTGGCCGATGCCGGCACACTGAGCCAGCCCAAGACTTGACGCCCCCCTGAGGTTTCACCTGACGCCCATGAAGACGCTCGATGAGATGCTCAGCCTGCGCCTGTTGTCACCCGAACAACACCACGCCATCGGCAGTTTCATCGCCGAGGCGCGCACGCCGGAAGCCATCATGGACATGCCCGAACCGCTGTGGCGGGCGCTGTCCATGGCCAGCATGTTGATGAACCTGGACGCCGAGCTGCAGCAGCCGCCGCTGTTCGAGGCATGAGCGGGCCGGCACGGCAGGTGGCGGTGGTCGGTGCCGGCATCGCGGGGCTGGTGGCAGCGCGCCGCCTGGCCGATGCCGGCCTGGCAGTCACGGTCTTCGAGAAAAGCCGCGGCGCCGGTGGGCGCTGCGCCACGCGGCGCAGCGAAGTCGGCCCCTTCCACCACGGCGTGGCCAGCTTCGGGGCGCACAGCAGCACCTTCCGCGAAACCTTGCTGCAGTGGCAGGCCCGCGGCTGGGTGCAGGCCGCGGCCGAAGAGACGTCGCAGCGCCGCTGGATCGGTACGCCGACGATGAATGCACTGGCACGCCAGCTCGCCGCAGGCCTGGCCCTGCGCACCGAGCACACCGTGCAAGCGCCGCAGCGCGCGGCCGATGGGCGCTGGCAGCTGAGCACCACCGAACACGGTCTGCTGCCAGACCCGTACGACGCCCTGCTGCTGGCGGTGCCGGCCGAGCAGGCGCGGCCGCTTTGCCGGGCCAGCGAACTGCTGCAACAGGCCCTGGCCGGTGTGCACAGCCAGGCGTGCTGGACCTTGATGCTCGGCTGGCCCGCCGGTGCCGCGCCAGCTGCGCTGCCGACGCCTGAAACGCTGGCCACCGGTAATAACGGCGGGGTCATCGCCGAGGTGGTGGACGTGAGCGGTCTGCCCGCGGACGCGACGGCGGGCGCTGGCACACGTTGGGTGCTGCACGCCAGTGCGGCCTGGAGCGCAGCGAACGTGGAACTGCCGGCGGCCGAGGCCACATCGCAACTCTTGCAAGCGCTGGCTGTAGCCACCGCCAGCAGCGGCGCTTTACCGGCCCCTGCGCATGCGGTGGCGCACCGCTGGCGTTATGCGCAGGTGGCGGCGCCGACAGCGGGCGCCTGCGGCTGGGACGCCGTGCAGCGCCTGGGCAGCTGCGGTGACGCCTGGGCGGGCAGCGACACCGCGGACGTGGGCACGGGCACCGGCACGGGGCGGCTTGCCGAAGGCGTGGAGCGCGCCTGGCTCAGCGGCCGGGCGCTCGCGTCAGCGGCGCTGGCCGAACTCAGCCCTTAAAACCAGACCCAGACGCGGCGCAGCCACAGCGGCAGGCGCAGGGTGTTGTCGGGGCGGTAGTGCTGGCGCAGGGCGCTGTGGGTGGGGTGCTGCATGGCGGGCCTTTTCGTAACCTGGGTCTGCGAAACATCGCGGGCCCGTGCTGCGCCTACTCAGCACCAGCACGGGCAGCGAACTGTATGCGCCCACAGTACTGTTTGCAAGCACAGGCTTTGCAAGCCCGTGCGCAGCCCCGCCTCACCCCCGGCGCAGCGCCTCCAGGGCCGCCGCGACAACGGCCTGCGCGTCCACCTCGAAATAGCGGCGCAAGGCCTGGCGCGTGTCGCTGCGGCCGAAGCCGTCGGTGCCCAGCGTCACCAGCTTCGCATCGACGTATTCGCTGATCAGCTGCGGCCAGGCACGCACGTAATCGCTGGCGGCGACGATGGGCGCCGGCCCGCTCAGCAGGCGCTGCACGTGGCTCACGCGGCGCTGGGCCTGCGGCGCCGTCCTGTCCAGCCGCTGCAGCTCACGCGCTTGCCGCGCGAGCTCGCTGTAGCTGGTGGCGCTGAACACCTCGCAGGCGATGCCGTGTTCTTCATGCAGCACGCGCGCCGCCTTCAGCACCTCACGCAGGATCGCGCCCGAGCCGAGCAGGCGCACTTTGGCGGCGCCATCACCCAGGCTCTGCAGCTTGTACAAGCCCTGCAGCAAGTCCTCACGCGCGCCTTCCGGCAGGCTGGGCATGGCGTGGTTTTCGTTGCCCATCACGACGTAATGGAACTCGTCGTGCTGCTGCACCAGCATGCGGTTCATCGCGTGGTCCAGGATCACCGCCAGCTCGCCGGCGAACCCCGGGTCCCAGGCCACGCAGTTGGGCACCGTGCTGGCCACCAGCAGGCTGCTGCCGTCCTGGTGCTGCAGGCCCTCGCCGCCCAGCGTGGTGCGGCCCGCGGTGGCGCCGAAGAGCAGGCCGCGCGAGCGCTGGTCGGCGGCGGCCCAGATGAGGTCGCCGACGCGCTGGAAGCCGAACATCGAGTAGTAGATGTAGACCGGCAACATCGGCAGGCCGTGCACGCTGTAGCTGGTGGCCGCGGCGATCCAGCTGCTGAGCGCACCGGCCTCGTTGATGCCTTCTTCGAGCAGCTGGCCGTCACGCGTTTCGCGGTAGTACAGCATCGTCTCGCGGTCTTCGGGCTCGTACTGCTGGCCCTCGGGCGCGTAGATGCCCACCTGGCGGAAGAGGTTGGCCATGCCGAAGGTGCGCGCCTCGTCGGCCACGATGGGCACGATGCGCGGCCCCAGCGTCGGGTCTTTCAGCAGGTTGCCCAGCATGCGCACGGCGGCCATCGTGGTGCTCATCTCCTTGCCGTCGGCCTGCAGCGCGAAGGCGCCCCAGGCGGCCAGCGGCGGCACCGGCAGCACCGGTGCACTGCCATTGCGCAGCGGCAGCGGGCCGCCTAAAGCGGCACGCCGCGCGCGCAGGTAGTGCATCTCGGCACTGTCTTCGGCCGGCTTCAGGAAATGCAGCGCGGCCACGTCCGCGTCACTCAGCGGCAGCGCAAAACGGTCGCGGTAGGCCTTCACCGCTTCCAGGTCCAGCTTCTTCGCCTGGTGCGCGGTCATGCGGCTTTCGCCAGCGCCGCCCATGCCGTAGCCCTTCTTGGTCTTGGCCAGGATCACCGTGGGCCGACCGGGGTGGCTCTGCGCTTCGGCAAACGCCGCGTAGAGCTTGCGGAAGTCGTGGCCGCCGCGTTTCAGGCCGTCGATCTCGGCCTCGCTCATGTGCGCCACGAGCTTCTGCACGGCGGGGTCTTGCCTGAAGAAGTGCTCGATGTTGTAGGCGCCGTCGTTGGCACCCAGCGTCTGGTACTGGCCGTCGACGGTGCGGCTGAGCGCCCGCAACAGCACGTGTTCGGTGTCGCGCGCAAAGAGCGCGTCCCACTCGCTGCCCCACAGCACCTTGATGACGTGCCAGCCGGCGCCGTTGAACAGCGCTTCGAGCTCTTGAATGATCTGCCCGTTGCCGCGCACCGGGCCGTCCAGGCGCTGCAGGTTGCAGTTGACGATGAAGCACAGGTTGTCGAGCTTCTCGCGCGCCGCCAGCGTGAGGCCGGCGATGGACTCGGGCTCGTCCATCTCGCCGTCGCCGAACACACCCCAGACGCGGCGTGTGCTGCAGTCGAGCAGGCCGCGCGCGGTGAGGTAGCGCAGAAAGCGCGCCTGGTACACCGCGTTGATCGGCCCCAGGCCCATGCTGCCGGTGGGGAACTGCCAGAAGTTCGGCATCAGCCAGGGGTGCGGGTAGCTGCACAGGCCGCCGCCATTCTCACGCCCTTAGTCGCCGCCGGTCTCTTGCCCGATTTCCTGTCGGTATCGCGCCAGCTGCCCTTCGCTCAAGCGCCCTTCGAGAAACGCGCGTGAGTACACGCCCGGCGCGCTGTGTGGCTGGAAGTAGACGAGGTCGCTGCGCTGGCCATCGGCGCTGCCCTTGAAGAAGTGGTTGAAGCCGACCTCGAAGATCTCCGCCGCGCTGGCGTAACTGGCGATGTGGCCACCGAGTTCGCCATACGCCTCGTTGGCGCGCACCACCATCGCCAGCGCGTTCCAGCGCATGATGGCCGTGAGGCGCTCTTCGATGCGCAGGTCGCCGGGGTAGGCGCCCTGGCGCTCCAGCGGGATGCTGTTGCGGTAGGCCGAGAACGGCTGCGAATGCGGCACCATGCCCTGCTGCTGGGCCTGGTCCTGCAGCTGCTCGAGGAGGTAGAGCGCGCGGTCGGCCCCGGCGCCGGCCACCACGGCCTGCAGCGCTTCCAGCCACTCGCGGGTTTCTTCAGGGTCGGTGTCGGCGGGGGCGGGGTTCTGGCTGGTGTTTTGGCTCATCCGCGCATTGTGTCGGCGGCGCCGCCGCGGCAGGCGCTACAGTCTCCGCACCTTGTATTTTGCGAGCGAACACCGCATGGCCACCCTGCACATCCAATGCACCGACAGCAGCACGGCAACGACCGTGCTGGAGGTGTTCCAGCGCGGCACCAACGGCCAGCCCGACACGCTGCTGCAGAGCGGCCTGATCACCACCGGCGCCGGGGCCGCCAAAGTGGCCGTGCCCGATGGCTGCTATGCGGTGCTGCGCGCCGCCACCGGCGACGAGGCCAAGAGCATCGACAACTGGTGATGGGGCCACGCGCTCTGTTTCACGCGGGCATCGCCGCCGCGGTGCTGGCCGCTGGCCCGACGGCGCTGGCCTTCGGCGGCGCCGGCCACCGCCTCATCGCCGAACTGGCCGAGGCCCGCATGACACCGGCCGCCCGCGCCGAGGCCACGCGCCTGCTCGCCCTGGAGCCCGGTGCCACGTTGACGTCGGTGTCGACCTGGGCCGATGAAAACCGCACGCTGGGCACGGCGGCCTGGCACTACGTCAACTTTCCGCGCGGCGAGCCCTGCGACTACCAGCCGGCGCGCTTGTGCATCGAGGGCAATTGCGTCGTCGGCGCGTTGGAAAAACAGCTGACGCTGCTGGCCTCAGCGGCGAGCGATGCCGAGCGCCTGACCGCGTTGAAGTACGTGGTGCACCTGGCGGCCGACGTGCACCAGCCGCTGCACGCCGGGTTCTTCGACGACCGCGGCGGCAACAGCTACCAGCTGCAGGCCTACGACCGCGGCACCAACCTGCATGCGTTGTGGGACACCGGCATGGCCCTCAACTGGCCCGGCGGTGAAGCGGCGTTCAAGCTGGCCGTGAAGGCCGCCCCCGCGCCCACCGACCAGGGCGCGCCCGCACGCTGGGCCGAGGAAAGCTGCCGCATCGTGGCCGAGGATGGCTTCTACCCGGAGAAACGCACCCTGGAGCCTGCCTACCCGCTGCGCTGGGGCAGCACGCTGCTGCAGCGTGTGCAGGCTGCCAGCGAGCGCCTGGCCAGCGTGCTGAACACCGCGCTGGCCAAGCCCTAGCTCCTCAAAAAGACACTCAGGCAGCCTTCCAGAAGATGTAGTCGGCCTGGTACTTGACGACCTCGCGCTTGCCCTTGTCGGCCATGCCGCAAGGCATCGCCGGCGCCACGCCGCCCTTGGTGTCGACACGCTGGATGTGCGTCACGCCCACCATCGCACCACTGCCGGTGGCCGGGTTGGCCTTCACCAGCTGCAGCGGGATGCTGCCGGCAGCGGCCGGTGCCACGGCCAGCTGCGCACCGGTGAGGGCCGAGCCGTCGTTGTGCGCCCAGGTGGCGGGCGGGCCGAAGTAGCGGCCCACGCTGCGGCCGGTGCGGTCTTGCAGCGTCGCTTCGGGGCCGACGAAGACCCATTCGAACTGGCCGGCCATGGCGGCCTTCTCGCGGCATTCGTAGGTGATCTGGCCCACGCCCACGGTTTCCATCGCCACGCGGTGGCCGGCAGGCACCTGCACGGCGGCCGGCAGCATGGCCTGGCTGAACATCGGAATCGAGGTGGGCATCTTGTCCATGGGGCCGGCGCAGGCCGACAGCAGGGCGGCGGCGGCGAGGGCCGCGACAGTGGTGGCAGACAGCTGGTTTTTCATGTTCGAGGCTCCGTGGGGGGGTGAAAAGCGGAAAAGCAGAAAGCGAAAAGCGCCGGGCTACCTACGCAGCACCGGCGGCTTTGGATGCAGGCTCAGCGCCTCAGCGGCTGGGCCTCCATGCGTCCACTTCAGCGAGTGACGGCCACCGGCTCGTCGGTGTCGCTGGTGGGCACCAACACCGCGCTGACCACCAATGGGTCATCGCTGTCGCTGGCCGGCAGGCTGGCGAGGTAGTTGCTGAAGGCCGTGGCATTGGCCAAGGCGCTGGAGGGGATCATGGTCGGGTCCAGCGGCGACAGGTAGACCTCGTCGTCGTTGCCGCCGCAGGCCGAGACCGCGAGGGCGGCCAGCGCTGCCAGCACGACCGGCGCCAATGAACGTACGTTGTTGAGCTTCATCGTGCGCCCCTGATCAACGGCTGCCCGGCAGCGGCGTGTTCAGGTACGGGAAGCCCGACAGCAAGGGCACCACGGCCTGGTCAACCGCGTCGTGCAACTTGAAGGCGGTGGCACCCAGCGGCACTGCCGACGGCTTGCAGGCGAGGCCGAAGCC
>JANMMD010000278.1:0-1964 GCA_031372905.1 Betaproteobacteria bacterium | reverse complement strand
GCGCAGCGCACTGAAGATGCGGTCCTGCTGCACGCAGACGTCGACGCCGTAGCTCTTGAGCTCGTTGATGATGTCGACGACCTTGCTGTTGCGCAGGTCGGCGCAGTTTTCCTTGAAGGTCAGGCCCAGCACGTTGACGCGGGCACCCTTGATGTAGCTGCCGCTGGCAATCATGTGCTTGATGGTCTGCTCGGCGATGAACTTGGCCATGCCGTCGTTGATGCGCCGGCCGGCAAGAATCACCTGCGGGTGGTAACCCAGCATGTCGGCCTTGTGCGTGAGGTAGTAGGGGTCGACGCCGATGCAGTGGCCGCCCACCAGGCCCGGCTTGAACTTCAGGAAGTTCCACTTCGTGCCGGCGGCTTCCAGCACTTCGCTGGTGTCGATGCCGATCTTGTCGAAGATGATGGCCAGCTCGTTCATCAGCGCGATGTTCAGGTCGCGCTGGGTGTTCTCGATGACCTTGGCGGCTTCCGCGGCCTTGATGGAACTGGCGCGGTGCACGCCCGGCACGATGATCTTCTCGTAGACCTTGGCCACCTGGTCCAGCGTCTCGGGCGTGTCGCCGCTGACGATCTTCAGGATCTTCGTCAGCGTGTGTTCCTTGTCGCCCGGGTTGATGCGCTCGGGGCTGTAGCCGACGAAGAAGTCGGTCTTCCACTTCATGCCGCTTTCGCGCTCCAGCACGGGGATGCACACCTCTTCGGTGGCGCCAGGGTAGACCGTACTTTCGTAGACGACGATCGCGCCCTTCTTCATGTGCCGGCCGACGCTGGTGCTGCTGCCGATGAGCGGGCGGAAGTCGGGGATGTGGGCGTTGTCCACCGGCGTGGGCACGGCCACGATGATGATGTCGGCCTCGGCCAGGAAGCGCGGGTCGTCGGTGTAGATGGCGTGCGTGGCGGCCTGCACCTCGGCATCGCTCAGCTCGCGGCTGGGGTCGGTGCCGCGCTGGCAGGCCTGCACCTTGGCCGTGGCGATGTCGAAGCCGATGGTGCGCATCTGCTTGCCGAATTCAACGACGAGGGGCAGGCCGACGTAGCCGAGGCCGATGACAGCAAGAGTGTTCATGGTGGGTAGCGGTGGGTTCGAGTTGTGTTTTGGCTGTGGGTCGGGCGAGCGAAATGCGGGCTCAACGCTGCACGCGCACCGATTCCAGCCACGCCGTCAGCGCCGGCAGTTGGGCGGCGACGAAATTGTCCAGCGCTGCGTTGGCGTCGTTGCCCGCCCCGGCGATGTAGAAGGTGATGGCGGCACCATCGTCACCGCGCCCGCTGAGCTGCCCCACCACCCCCAGCAGCCCGGCGATGTGGTCGCTGTGCGTCAGACGGCCGCCCACCCAGTAGACCTGGCGCACTTGCAAGGCCTGCCCCGCGGAGACGCCCGTCAGCGAACCGCTGCGCAATTCGGCCGAGCGCAGCGTCGACGTCTGGCCACCGGCGGTGACGGCGATTTCGCCGCGCGCGGTCTGGCGCCACACCTTGTCGTTCGAAGCGACGAGCGCGTTTTGCGAGCTGACGAGCTTGCGGCCGTAGCTTTGCTGCCGGTAGTAGGCCACGTGCACCGTGATGGCCGCTGCGCCCTGCCCGTACACCTGCACAGCCTCGGCGCGCGGGTTCTCGAACTTCGGCGTCTGCACCGGCTGGGCGGTGCCTTCGGCCTGCAGGCCTGGCAGCGCGGGCAGGCGCAGCGCCGGCACCGGAGCGTCCACCCCTTGTAGGCGCTGCGCCAGCAAAGTCGGCGCGGTGAGCACCAAAGCCAAGGCGGCAGCGACCCACCACTCCAGCGGCGCTGGGCGGCGCCCAAACTGAGCGCTATCGCTCGCGGAAAGCAGCGGCAAGGCCAGCTCGGGTTCCGCCCAGCGCGCGCCGACGACAAACATGATGCCGATGACGACGCCGAAAAACACCCAGCCATAGATGAGATGGTCCACACCCACCGCGATCGTGTTGCCCGAGTAATGA
>JANMMD010000274.1:0-9298 GCA_031372905.1 Betaproteobacteria bacterium | reverse complement strand
GCCTGCTGCATGTTGTGGGTGACGATCATCACCGTGTAGTCGGCCTTCAGCTCGTGGATCAGCTCTTCGATCTTGCCGGTGCTGATGGGGTCCAGCGCCGAGCAGGGCTCGTCGAGCAACAGCACCTCGGGCTTGATGGCGATGCCGCGCGCGATGCACAGGCGCTGCTGCTGGCCGCCCGACAGGCTGGCGCCACTCTGGTCGAGCTTGTCCTTCACCTCGCCCCAGAGCGCCGCCTTCTTCAGCGCCCACTCGACGCGTTCGTCCATCTCCACGCGCGGCAGGGTCTCGAACAGGCGCACGCCGAAGGCGATGTTGTCGTAGATCGACATCGGGAAGGGCGTGGGCTTCTGGAACACCATGCCGATCTTGGCGCGGATCAGCGTGACATCCCGCTTGCTCTTCAGGATATCTTCGCCGTCGACGCTGATGCTGCCCTCGGCGCGCTGCTCGGGGTAGAGCTCGAACATGCGGTTGAAGGTGCGCAGCAGCGTGCTCTTGCCGCAGCCCGAGGGCCCGATGAAGGCCGTCACCTTGCGCTCGGGGATGTCGAGGTGGATGTGCTTCAGCGCGTGAAAGCTGCCGTAGTAGAAGTTCAGATCGCGCACGGAGATCTTCACGCGCTCGGTGGTCGGCAGATCGACTCGGGTGTCCATTTATCGGCCCTTGTTCATTGCTTGTTGCGGAAGAGCACGCGCGCCAGGATGTTGAGCGCCAGCACACCGACGGTGATCAGGAACACGCCGGCCCAGGCCAGCTCTTGCCAGTTCTGGTAAGGGCTCATCGCAAACTTGAAGATCGTCACCGGCAGGCTGGCCATGGGCTCGCCGAGGCTGGTGGTGAAGAACTGGTTCGACAGCGCCGTGAACAGCAGCGGCGCGGTTTCACCGGCAATGCGCGCCAGGGCCAGCAGGATGCCGGTGACGACGCCCGCGCGTGCGGCCTTCAGCGTGACCGAGGCAATCACCTTCCACTTCGGCGTGCCCAGGGCGTAGGCGGCCTCACGCAAGGCGTTGGGTATCAGGCTCAACATGTTTTCGGTGGTGCGAACCACCACCGGGATGACGATGAGCGCCAACGCCAGCACGCCCGCGAAGCCCGAGAAGCTCTTCGTGGTGGCAACCACCACCGAGTAGATGAACAGGCCGATGACGATGGACGGCGCCGACAGCAGGATGTCGTTGATGAACCCGGTCACGGCGCCCAGCCAGGTGCGCTTGCCGTACTCGGCGAGATACACGCCCGCCATCACGCCGATGGGTGTGCCTAAGGCTGTGGCCAGCGTGACCATGATCAGCGAGCCCACGATGGCGTTGGCCAGACCGCCCGTCTCCGCCTGAGGTGGCGGCGTGGACTCGGTGAACACCGAAAGCGCCAGCCCGCCCACGCCCAGGCGCACCGTCTCGACCAGAATCCAGATCAGCCAGAACAAGCCGAAAGCCATGGCCACCAAGGCCAGCGTCAACGAGATCGCATTGACGATCTTGCGCTTGCGATGCAGCGCCATGCGGCGCGCGTCCATGTGCGTGAAGCTGCTCATGTGCGGCTCCCCTCTCCGCGACGCAGGCGGCTGAGCAACACCTTGGAGAGCGACAGCACGACGAAGGTGATGAAAAACAGCACCAGCCCAAGGTAGATCAAAGCCGCCTGGTGCAGACCTTCACCGGCTTCGGCAAATTCGTTGGCCAGCGCCGAGGTGATGCTGTTGGCTGCCTGAAACAGCGACAGGTTGTCGAGCTGGTTGAAGTTGCCGATGACGAAGGTGACCGCCATGGTTTCGCCCAAAGCGCGGCCGAGGCCCAGCATGGTGGCGCCTACGACACCGGTCTTGGTGTAGGGCAGCACCACCTTGGACACCACTTCCCAGGTCGTGGACCCCAGCCCGTAGGCCGATTCCTTCAGCAAGGCCGGCGTGGTCTCGAAGACATCCCGCATCACCGCGGCGATGAAGGGAATGATCATGATGGCCAGGATGATGCCGGCCGACAGAATGCCGATGCCCACGGGCGGGCCGGAAAACAGCGCCCCAAGCACCGGCACTGTGCCGAAGGCCGTCTGCAGCGGCTGCTGCACATAGGTCGCCAGGATCGGCCCGAAAACGAGCAAGCCCCACATGCCGTAGACGATGGATGGCACGGCAGCCAGCAGTTCGATGGCCACGCCCAGGGGCCGTTTGAGCCAAGCCGGAGATAGCTCGGTCAGGAAGACCGCGATGCCGAAACTGACGGGCACCGCGATCAGCAACGCGATGAAGCTGGTCATCAGCGTGCCGTAGATCATCACCAGGCCGCCGAACTTCAGCTGCACCGGGTCCCATTCGGTCGACACCAGGAAGCCGAGGCCGAACTCGCGGATGGCCGGCATGGCACCGACAAACAGCGACACGATGATGCCGACAAGCAGCAACAGCGTCACCCAAGCGGCGCCGTGCGCCATCAGCGAGAAAACGGTGTCGGCCCAGGGCCAGACGCGGCGGCGACCGGGAGGCTCGCCCAGCGGGGAGGCACGCTCCATCTTGTTCTTTTCGGGGTAGGGACGGGCGGGGAGTGTAGCGGCCATGGGCCCTCCGCTGGATGAGCGAACGGGCGGCTCAGAGCCGCCCGTCGTGCAAGGTCACTTGAAGGCGATGGCCTTGCCGGCGGCGTCTTTCAGGTTCTCGGCCCACTGCTTGCGCACCAGGTCTTTGACGGCAGGAGGCAGCGGCACGTAGTCCAGATCGTCGGCCATCTTGTCGCCATTGACAAAGGCCCAGTCGAAGAACTTCAGGGTGTTGGTGGCGTTGGCCGGCTTGTCCTGCAGCTTGTACATCAGGATGTAGGTGGCTCCGGTGATGGGCCAGCTGTCCTTGCCAGGCTGCTCGGTCAGGATCTGGAAGAAGGTCTTGGACCAGTCGGCACCGGCCGCGGCGGCCTTGAAGTTGGTGTCGCTGGGCGAGACGAAGACGCCGTCCTTGTTCTGCATGAGCACATGGCTCATCTTGTTCTGCTTGGCGTAGGCGTATTCGACGTAGCCGATGGAGTTCGGCAGGCGCTGCACGAAGGCCGACACGCCTTCGTTGCCCTTGCCACCCGCGCCCGCGGGCCAGTTGACGGCCGTGCCTTCACCGACCTTGCTCTTCCACTCGGCATTCACCTTCGAGAGGTAGTTGGTGAAGATGAAGGTGGTGCCCGAACCGTCGGCGCGGCGCACGGGCGAGATGGCAGCGTCAGGCAGCGGCACGCCCGGGTTCAGGGCCACCAGCGCGGGGTCGTTCCACTTGGCGATCTTGCCCAGGAAGATGTCACCGAGCACCTGACCGTTCATCTTGATCTGGCCCGGGGTGATGCCCTTGATGTTCACGACGGGCACCACGCCCCCGATGACGGTGGGGAACTGCACCATGCCGTCCTTGGCGAGTTCGGCATCGGTCAGCGGCATGTCGGACGCGCCGAAGTCCACCGTCTTGCCACGTATCTGGCGGATGCCGGCGCCTGAACCCACCGACTGGTAGTTGATGCGTGCGCCGCTGGCCTTGTTGTAGGCATCGGCCCACTTGGCGTAGATGGGCGCGGGGAACGTGGCGCCGGCACCAGTCACGTCCTGGGCGAAGGCGGAGGTCACGAAAAGCGTGGCTGCGGCGGCAAGGGTGGCACGGCGAAACAGGTTCATTGGCGGACCTCGGTGAGAGCGGGAGTTGGCAATGCGACCGAGTCTAGGCAGCGGCGATGACACATCCATGACAGACCTCAGTCTCACCACGGCCTCGTGACAGGCCCACTACACCGTCACGAATTGGTCATCGAAGCGCCATAGCCTACGGGCGCTTGTCTGGTGCCAGACCCCCTCCTCCCTGTCTCTTCTTCTCTCAACTGGAGCCCACGCTCATGATCAACTTTCGTCGAACTTTGTTCCTCGCGCCCGCCATGCTGGCCATGACCGCCCTGATGGGTTGCGCCACGACGATGGCACCGTCCACCATCGCCGCGACCACCGCCCGCACGCCACAGCTGTCCACCCTGAACAAGCTGATCGCCGATGCCGGGCTGACCGACACCCTCGCCGGCACTGGGCCCTTTACCGTGTTTGCTCCCAGCGACGAAGCCTTCAAGGCCGTGCCCGCAAAGACCATGGCCGAGCTGGCTGCCAACAAGGAGCTGCTGCGCTCGGTGCTGACCTACCACGTGGTTCCGGGCAAGGTGATGGCCGCCGACGTGAAGACCGGCAACGTCAAGTCGGTACAAGGCGCCACGCTGGGACTGGCGCGTGCCGGCGCCTTCGTGACCGTGGAAGACGCAGTGGTGACCGAGGCCGATGTGGCCGTCACCAACGGCGTGGTCCACATCATCGACAAGGTGATGATGCCGCCGCGGCGCTGACTGGCCGCACGAAAGGCCGCAGTCCGGCGTGGTGTCAGCCCGCCGCGGCAGCCTCGGCCATGCGCTCAGCGCAGCGCCGGCCCAGGGCGGCATCGCGAGCCTCGACCATCACGCGCAGCACGGGCTCGGTGCCCGAAGCGCGTATCAGCACGCGCCCTGCATCGCCGAGTTCGCGCTGCGCATGGCTATGCGCATCGGCCAGCGCGGCATTGCGCGTCCAGTCGCTGCCCGCGCGCAAGCGCACGTTGATCATGGTCTGCGGAAAAAGCGACACACCCTCAAGCAGCGCGGCCAGTGACTTGCCGCTGCTGCGCACGGCCTGCAGCACCTGCAGCGCACTGACGATGCCGTCGCCCGTGGTGTGGCGATCCAGGGCCAGCAGGTGGCCTGAACTCTCGCCGCCCAGCTGCCAGCCGCGTGCTGCCAACTCTTCGAGCACATAACGGTCGCCGACCTTGGCGCGCACCATCGGCACACCGCGGCGCTGCAAGGCCTGCTCGATGGCCACGTTGGTCATCAGCGTACCCACCACCCCCGGCACGGGCCGGCGCTGAGCCAGACGGTCGGTCGCCATCACGTAGAGCAGTTCGTCGCCGTTGTACAGGCGGCCCTGGGCGTCGGCGAGCTGCAGCCGGTCGGCATCGCCGTCCAGCGCCACACCGTAGTCGGCTCGGTGCTCGGCTACCGCGGCCACCAGGGCCTGGGGCGCGGTGGCGCCGAAACCGGCGTTGATGTTGAGGCCATCCGGCGCGCAACCGATCTTCACCACGGTGGCGCCAAGCTCGTGGAACACATCGGGCGCGACGTGATAAGCCGCACCATGGGCCGCATCGACCACGATCTTCATGCCCCGCAGAGACAGCGTGTGCGGCACGGTGCTCTTGCAAAATTCGATGTAGCGGCCGCTGGCATCGTCCAAGCGGCGCGCCTTGCCCAGGCGGGACGAGTCTGCCCACTGCGGCTCGCGCTGGAGTTCGGCTTCGACCGACCGCTCCCACTCATCCGACAGCTTCTCACCGCCGGCTGAGAAGAACTTGACGCCGTTGTCGGCAAATGGGTTGTGTGAAGCACTGATGACGATGCCAAGGTCGAGGCGAAGTGCACGCGTCAGGTAGGCCACGCCCGGGGTCGGCAGCGGGCCGCTGAGCAGCACGTCGACACCGGCTGACGCAAAACCGGCCTCCAGCGACGACTCGATCATGTAGCCCGAGATGCGCGTGTCCTTGCCGATCAGCACCGCCGGGTGCGGCTGACTGCGGCGCAGAACCTGCCCCACGGCATGGCCCAGGCGCAGCATGAAATCGGGCGTGATCGGGCTCTGGCCCACGGTGCCGCGGATGCCGTCGGTGCCGAAGTAAGTTCTGCTCATTCTTTTTTCTCCTTGACCGCCTGATTTTCCGCTGCTTCTGGTATGCCCCCGCACCCTCTTTCGGGCGCTGGCGCCCTGCCTTCATCACGGGTGTGCCGAAGTGGTCGCAGAGACTGCGGCCTGCCACACCTTCAGCGCATCGACCGTCGCCGCCACGTCGTGCACGCGCACAATGGCCGCGCCGTGGTGCACGGCGGCCAACGCCGCTGCCACGCTCGCGGCCAGACGCTCACCCACGGGACGGCCTGTCATCAGACCCAGCGTGCCCTTGCGCGACCAGCCCACGAGCAGCGGCCGCGCCAGTAGGCCGCACAACTCGGCCTGCCGTTGCAGCAGGGCCAGGTTGTGCTCTGGGCTCTTTGCGAAACCGATGCCGGGGTCGAGCACCACACGCTCTGCGCTTATCCCCGCCGCTTCCACAGTGGCCAGCCGCTGCGCGAGAAACGCCGCAACCTCGGCAACGACATCCCCGTACTGGGCCTGGCTCTGCATCGTGGCAGGCTCGCCGCGCATGTGCATCAGGCAAACGCCCGCCTTCGGGTAAGCGGCCACGCAAGCCAACGCGCCCGGGCGATGCAGGGCACGCACGTCATTGACGATGTCGGCACCGAGCTCCAGCGCTCGCTGCATCAACGCCGGGTTGCTGGTGTCCACCGACACCGGCACGCCCAGGCGCAAGGCTTCAGCCACGACCGGAAGGACGCGGGCGAGCTCCGCGTCGCTGCCGGGGGCCACTGCACCCGGCCGGGTCGACTCACCGCCGATGTCCAGCAGGTCGGCACCCTCGGCCACCAAGCGCTCGCAGTGGGCCACTGCCGCAGCGGTGCTGGCATGCTGGCCGCCATCGGAGAACGAATCGGGCGTGACATTGACGATGCCCATCACCAGCGGGCGTTGCAGACTGATGCGAAAACGGGTGGTCTGCCAGAACGCGGTCATCAAGGCCCGTCAGAGATCGATGCAGCCATGGAAAACGGGGCCGAAGCCCCGCTTGAAGGTCGCCATGAGGGCTGCGTCAGGCCGCGGCAGGCGCGCTGTCGGTGCCCACCGGGGCCGATGGCCCGCTGGGCGGCTTGCTGGAAGACGGGGTCCAGTCCTTGGGAGCCCGAGGAGGCTTGCCGGCCATGATGTCGTCGATCTGGTCGGCGTCGATGGTTTCCCACTCCAGCAGCGCCTGCGCCATCGCGTGCATCTTGTCCTTGTTGTCCTCGATGTGCTTGCGAGCGATGCTGTACTGCTCGTCGATGATGCGACGGATGACGCCGTCCACCTTGCGCATGGTGTCTTCCGACATGCTGGTGGTCTTGGTCACGCTGCGGCCGAGGAAGACCTCGCCTTCGTTCTCTGCGTAGACCATCGGGCCCAGCTCGTCCGTCATGCCGTAGCGGGTGACCATGTCGCGGGCAATCGAGGTGGCGCGCTCGAAGTCGTTGCTGGCACCGGTCGTCATCTGGTTCATGAACACTTCTTCGGCGATGCGGCCGCCGAAGAGCACGCTGATGGTGCTGAGCATGCGTTCCTTGTCCATGCTGTAGCGGTCGCCTTCGGGCAACTGCATGGTCACGCCGAGAGCGCGGCCACGCGGAATCACCGTCACCTTGTGCACCGGATCGGTCTTGGGCATCAGGCGCGCGACGAGTGCATGGCCGGCCTCGTGGTAGGCCGTGTTCTTGCGCTCTTCCTCGGGCATCACCATGCTCTTGCGCTCGGGGCCCATCATGATCTTGTCCTTGGCCTTCTCGAAGTCGACCATCTCCACCACACGCCCATTGCGGCGCGCGGCGAACAAGGCCGCCTCGTTGACCAGGTTGGCCAGGTCGGCGCCGCTGAACCCCGGCGTGCCACGCGCCAGGATGTCGGCGCGGATGTCCTGACCCACAGGGACCTTGCGCATGTGCACATTGAGAATCTGTTCGCGGCCGCGCACGTCAGGCAGCGTCACGTAGACCTGGCGGTCGAAGCGGCCCGGACGCAGCAGCGCGGGGTCGAGGATGTCGGGCCGGTTGGTGGCCGCCATCACGATGACGCCGAGGTTGGTCTCGAAGCCGTCCATCTCGACCAACATCTGGTTCAGCGTCTGCTCGCGCTCGTCGTTGCCGCCGCCCAGGCCGGCACCGCGGTGGCGACCCACCGCGTCGATCTCGTCGATGAAGATGATGCAGGGCGCGCTCTTCTTGGCCTGCTCGAACATGTCACGGACGCGGGCTGCGCCGACGCCGACGAACATCTCGACGAAATCGGAGCCGCTGATCGCGAAGAACGGGACCTTGGCTTCACCAGCAATGGCCTTGGCCAGCAGTGTCTTTCCGGTACCCGGAGGGCCGACGAGCAACACCCCGCGCGGGATGCGGCCGCCGAGCTTCTGAAACTTCTGCGGGTCTTTGAGGAAGTCGACCAGTTCCTTCACCTCTTCCTTGGCCTCGTCGCAACCGGCGACGTCCTGGAAGGTGGTGGTGTTGTTGGCCTCGTCGAGCATGCGCGCCTTGCTCTTGCCGAAACTGAAGGCACCGCCCTTGCCGCCGCCTTGCATCTGGCGCATGAAGTAGATCCACACGCCGATCAGCAGCAGCATCGGGCCCCAGCTGACCAGAATGCTCATCAGCAAGCTGGGTTCTTCGCGCGGCCGCACGTCGAACTTCACGTTGTTGGCGATGAGGTCGCCAATCAGGCCGCGGTCGAGGTAGGTGGCCGTGCTGCGCAGGCGCTTGTCGTCGGTGGCGACAGCGAGAATCTCGGTGCCGCCGCCGGGGCTTTCCTGCAGGGTCACCGATTTGATCCGCTTGCCGCGCACCTCATCGAGGAACTCGGAGTAGCCGATCTGGTTGCCTTGTGTGGTGCTGCGGTCGAACTGCTTGAACACAGTGAACAGCACGAGTGCGATCACCAGCCAGACGGCGACCTTCGAAAACCATTGATTGTTCACCGCGGCTCCTTTTCCAGTTCAGCGGCACGGCATGTCGGGCTCGACACGCCGCATTCCACGGCATATAGGGACGATTCTAGGGCAGTCAAGGGTATGAGGGCGTCTGTCAAGGCGTTGTGTAGCGGGGTGAAAAGGGTGTCAGATGCACGGCTGGTGGCGATCTACATGCCGATGCGCCGCAGGTTAGCGGGCTTTCAGTCCCACGCCGATCAGAAAGGTTTCTGCCGATTTGTCGCGTGAAGCCTTGGGTTTGATCGGCTTGACCGTGCGGAAGGTTTGCCGAAACAACTGCACCAGCGTGTTGTAGCCGCTGCCATGGAAGCACTTGCAGACGAGTGCGCCTTCCGGCCGCAGGTGGTGGACCGCGAAGTCGACCGCCAGTTCCACCAGATGTTCGATGCGGGCGGTGTCGGTGACCTCGATGCCAGAAAGATTCGGCGCCATGTCCGACACCACCACGTCGACGGGCTTGCCCTCCAAGGCGTCGTGCAGTCGCTGCGCCACGGCCTCTTCACGGAAATCGCCCTGGATGAAATGCACGCCTTCGATGGGCTCGAACTCCAGCAGGTCCAGCGCGATGATGGTGCCGCGCAGTTCTCCGGCAGCCGCGCCCTCGGGCGCGAAGCGCCGCCGCAGGTACTGGCTCCAGGC
>JANMMD010000263.1:0-2978 GCA_031372905.1 Betaproteobacteria bacterium | reverse complement strand
GCTACCGCGCGGTAGCCGTAACTGAGGACCCGACACCAATCGGAGACTGCCTGCACCGTAACGCAGAGCAGGAGCACCGAGGTGATTCAAAAGGACTTTAAAGGACTTGCCGGGGGCCAAAGTGCCACGGCTGGCGTGCCTTCCCAGCGCATCAAGCAGCCCGTCCCCGCCCTTTCCGCCCCGCGGCACCGGCGCCTCCTGACGTTTGCGCAACTGCGCGAGAAGCTGAACGTCAGCGAGCGCACCGCGCGCAAGATCATTGCAGCGCCGTGGATGGCTGACCCGATCGAACTCGGCTCGCGTGTCCTGCGCTGGGACGAAACCGAGGTCGATGAGGCACTCGCGAATCGCGCACCGCGCCGCCCCGAGCCGGCCGCCGAGCCGGAGCAATGTAAGCGTCCGGCGAACCCACCTTGACGGTGGGCGTGCAGATCAGGCGGTCGTCGTTGACTGCCAGCGATGCGGCAGGAGTTCGGCGGTGCGGCTGGCCGGCTGTGTAGGCAGCCGTTCGAGCACGTCGCGCATGTACGCATACGGGTCGAGTCCGTTGAGCTTGGCGGAGTGGATCAAGCTCATCACGGCTGCGGCGCGTTTGCCCGCCCGCAGGCTGCCGGCGAACAGCCAGTTCTGCCGCCCCAGTGCGATCGGCCGGATGCGGTTTTCCACCCAGTTGTTGTCAATGGGCAGATCGCCGTCGTCCAGGAAGCGCGTCAGTGCTATCCAGCGGTTCAGGCTGTAGCCGATCGCCCGGGCGGTGGCCGAACCGTCCGGGATCTTCTGCCGCTGTTGCCGCATCCACTGATGCAGCGCATCGGCAACCGGTCGTGATCGTCGTCTTGCGTCGAGCCGAGCCTGGCTGTCCGCATCGGCCACCTCGCGCTCCACGTCGTAGAGCTGAGCGAAGAACTTCAGTGCCTGCTCGCCCACCTGGCTGCCGTGGTTGGCCCACAGTTCATGGAACTTGCGCCGCGCGTGTGCCATGCAGCCCACCTCGGTCACGCCGAGCTCGAAGCAGGCCTTGTAGCCGCTGAAGTCGTCGGTGACGAGCTTGCCCTGCCAGCCGGGTTTGTCGAGCGTTCCGGGCAGCCCGAGGAAGCCGCGCACATGCTGGCCGCCGCGGCTCTCGGCGAAGTCGAAGACGACGGCCTTGATCGGGTTGAACGGTGTCGTGCAGTAGCTCCACAAGTACGCACGATGTGTCTTGCCGTGACCCGGCTTGAGCATCGCCACCGGCGTCTCATCCGCATGCAGCACCGGCTGGCGCAGCAGCTCGGCCGCGAGGGCGTCCACCAGCGGCTGCAGTTGCACTCCGCACTCGCCGACCCATTGCGCGAGGGTCGAGCGGGCGATCAGGTGCCCGGCACGTTCGAAGATCGCTTCCTGGCGGTACAACGGCAGGTGATCCAGGTACTTGGCCACCAGAACCTGGGCCAACAGGCCCGTGGTGGGCAGTCCCTTGTCGATGATGTGCGGCGCCACCGGCGCCTGCATGATCTTCTCGCAGCACCTGCAGACCCACTTGCCGCGGATGTGGCGCTCCACCGTGAACACACCGGGCTGGTAGTCCAGCTTCTCGGCCACGTCCTCGCCGATACGCTGCATCGGCGTGCCGCACCCGCAGGTGGTGTCCTCGGGCTCGTGGCGGATCTCGCGGCGCGGCAGGTTCGCCGGCAGCTTCTCGCGCTTCGGTGTCTGCTTCTCGCCTGCCGCCTTGGTCGAGGGATCCATCGCCTCGATCTCGACGGCCACCGCCGTCAGATCGCTGTCAAGGGTCTCCTCCAGCAGGCTCTTCTGCTGGGCGCTGTAGGCCTCGGACTTGGCGGCGAACTTCAGCCGCTTGAGGATCGCGTTCTCGTGCGTGAGCTTGTCGATGACGGCCTGCTTGAACGCGACCTCGGCACGCGAGGCACGCAGCTTCTCGTGCAGTTGCTCCGGTTCCAGCGTGTCGAGGTCTTCGGCGATCACGGGTTGTGATCGTGCCCAGCGTGGCCTGCCAGCACCATTGGCAGATGCCGCAATGGACGAGCTACAGCAGCGTGATCACGCCTGCGTCACCGATGCGCTGCCAGGGCAGGCCCAGCACCAGCGCATCAAGCTGCGCTCGGCTCAGCGTCAGCGTGCCGCCGACATCCTTGGGCCAGACGAAGCGACCACTGTTCAAGCGCCGGGCCGCCAGCCACACGCCAATGCCGTCGTGCACGAGTACCTTAATGCGGTTGGCGCGACGGTTGGCGAACAGGTACGCGTGGTGCGGCCTGGCGGCGCCGAACACCGTGACCACGCGCGCCAGCGCTGCTTCGGTGCCAGCGCGCATGTCCAGTGGCTCCACGGCCAGCCACACCGCCTCAACCTTGATCACCGAAGCAACTCGCGCGTCCAGCCCGACAATTCCATCGCCGCACTCATCGGCCAACTCAGCTTCACTGTGATGCCGCCGCGGCGCAGTTCGACCTCGATGGATCGGTTGTCCGCCGACTGCTCTACGGTCGGCGCGACGGCCACCGGCACGAACTGCTCCGACACAGTCACTGCACCTACCTCGCGCGCCAGCTTGCGCCAGCCGTGCACGATGTTGGCGTTGATCCCGTGGGCCATCGCCACCTTGGCCACCGAAGCGGCCGGCGCAGCGCACTCGGCCAGGATCTGCGCCTTCAACTCTGCGCTGTGGCGCCGGCGCTTGCGACTGTTCTCCGTATCCATCGTGTCCAGCTATTCGTTAACTGGACAGGATCGTTATCGCCGCGCGACCTCAGTTCAAGATGAGTTCGCCGGACGCTTACCTCCCATGAGTGGTACGGCTGCGCGAAGTACACCCTGATGCCCAGCTCCTCTTCGAGCTGCTTGAACCCGTGGAACTCCGTCCCGTTGTCCAGTGTCAGGCTATTCATCTTCAGCCTCCCCGCCCTCACCTCCCTGATCAGCGCCTTGTTCACCTCCCATGCCTGCCTGGCCGGTAGCTTCAATATCCTCGTCCTGCG
>JANMMD010000251.1:0-1600 GCA_031372905.1 Betaproteobacteria bacterium | reverse complement strand
GCCACCATCAAGCCGCTGCGTGCGGGCGAAACCCTGAACTGGAAACTGCAATGAAGACCCGCCCATGAGCACCGACCGAGTGATGCTGCTGATCGACGCCGACAACGTGTCGCTGGACGTGATGGAGCAGGCCGTGCGCCTGCTGCTGAACCAGCACGGCGGGCTGCATGTGCGCCGTGCCTACTGCACGGCCGAGAGCGCGGTGGCCAACCAGGCTGCGTTCAAGCGCTTGGGCATCAAGCCCATGGTGAACCTGGCCACCGGCAAGAACAGCACCGACATCGCGATGGCGGTCGACGCCATCGACCTGGTGCTGGCCGAGCGCCCCGACGTCGTGGTGATCGCTTCGTCCGACAGCGACTTTGCGCCGCTGGTGCAGCGCTTGCGCGAAAAGGGCTGTGTCGTGCGCGGCATCGGGCAGCTGGGCAAGACCGGCGACGAGACGCAGGAGGTCTACGACGACTTCACGGTGCTCGAGCACCGCAAGTCATCGGCCAGCCAGGCCGCGGCCGACAAGCCCAAGCGCGCGCCGCGCAAGACGGCGGCCACCAAGGCGCCGGCCGCGAAGAAGACCGTCGCGGCCAAGAAAGCTCCCGCGGCCAAGGCGCCTGCGCGCAAGACCAGCACCCGCAAGAAGGCCGAGGTCGTTGCGCAGGAGGTGCTGCCCGAGATGGCGCAGGACAGCGATGACGATCTGCCCGGTGCCGTGGTGGCGATGCTCGAAGCCGCGCCCGCAGCGCCCGCAGCGCCCGCGGCGCGTGGCGCGCGCGCGCCGCGCGGGCAGTCGTCGCTGGCTGCGGTGCTGGATTGCCTGCCCGAGCTGGAAGCCGGCCAGAGCCTGGCCTTGAACGTGGCCGTGCAGCGCCTGCGCGCGGCACAGCTCCTGGGCAAGAGCAGTTCGTCCTTGAAGCTGTTCTCGCAGCTGTCAGACCGCTTCGAGCTGGTGCCGGCCGACAAGCCGTCGCAGGTGCGCCTGCGTCGCTGAGCCGGCCTGCCGCCGGCTATTCCCTACGCCGGCCGGGTGTGCTTGAAACGCCGCGGCCGGCCCTAACATTCCATCCGTTCCGGGCACTTGTACGCCCGGGTCTACTCGCGGCACGGAGGCCGCTACCGCCATGAAACGCATCCTGCTGTTCGTCGTCACCAACCTCGCTGTGATGCTGGTGCTGGGCCTCGCTGCCAGCCTGCTGGGCGTGAACCGTTTCCTCACGGCCAACGGCCTGAACCTGGGCGCGCTGCTCGGCTTCGCCCTGTTGATGGGTTTTGGCGGCGCCATCATCTCGCTGCTGATCAGCAAGCCGATGGCGAAGTGGACCACCGGTGCCAAGATCATCAACGACTCCACCGACCCCACGCACCGCTGGATCGTCGGCGCGGTGCAGACCTTCTCGCAGAAGGCCGGCATCGGCATGCCCGAGGTCGCCATCTACGACGGTGAGCCGAATGCCTTTGCCACGGGCGCCTTCAAGAACTCGGCGCTGGTGGCGGTGAGCACCGGCCTGCTGCAAAGCATGAGCCGCGACGAGGTCGAGGCCGTCATCGGCCACGAGGTGGCGCACGTGGCCAACGGCGACATGGTGACGATGGCGCTGATCCAGGG